>WOUV01000218.1 GCA_009773045.1 Rhodospirillaceae bacterium
GATTTGAGTCCCCCTTCCATCAAAGCTAGACCCCTTGAATCACACGCAGATTCCTGCCGTCAACAACCCATTGCGCTAAACTGATAGATGGTCAGCCCCCGTACCCATAAGATTTCCTTTCAATCCAGGCCTTGGGCAGGCTTTTACGGTGAGCGTCTGGAACCTGGAAAGATTGGCATTTCATCTCGGCCCGGTGGTTTTTACAACACCACCTGCGATTTGAAATGAAGCAGGGCATTGCCCCCTCTGGCCCGGCGGTCATTGCCGGAATACTGAAAACCATATTGCCTTTGCTATCGGCAGAAATTTGCCGGCGCTGGTAGTTTTCTATTTTTTGATGTGACCTGATTGTTTTTTCGGAGGTCATGGCTACCAAGGAAATGTTCATTATTAATTCGGCTCAGTTTTTTCTGTTGGTAAATAGCGTTTCTGGTCTATGAAAAGCCTACGCTCGCCGCCTGAGTGTTCCACGGGCGGTGCGTGATTCTTTGGTAATGTCGTGTTCACGAAGCGGTGAAAACACGTAAAGAACGGGCGGCCATGAGCGAAGAATACGAGGCTGGTCACACGGTTCAGCAGTCCCGGCGTCGTCAGGCGCAGTTCTGCCGGCGCATGCTGCGGGCGGTCCATCATGGGGCGTTGGGCACTGTCATGAAGGGAAACGACGCACCTTATGTCTCTCTTGCCAGCGTTGCAACCGATCATGACAGCAGCCCGCTGTTTCTGTTCTCCACCCTTGCCGCCCACACGATCAACCTCGGCGCCAATCCACAAGTGGCCCTGTTGATCATGCCGGAGGGGACTGTTGCGCACACTCCCCAGACCATCCCTCGCGTGACCATCATGGGTCGAATCACGGCAAGCCTCACGCCCCGCCACCGGCACCGCTTCCTGGCCCGGCACCCGGGGGCGACGGATTCGCCCGGGCCGCGTGGCTGGGGCCGATTCTGGTTTCGGCGGCGGCGGCGGAACACATGGCCGGGGCGGAATCGTCCCTGTGCGCCCGGATGAACGCCGAACAGCCGGAAACGTGCGCTCTGTACGCCAGAATCCTGGCACGGAGCGAAGAAGCGGAATGGCACATGACGGCTCTGGATGTGGATGGCTTTGACCTGACATGTGGGGAGCGGGTTGTGCGAATCGCCTTCGAAACGCCCGTCTCCGGCACAGAGGACGCCTGGAGCGCCCTGATGGCGCTTGCCGAAAAGGCCCGTCACGGTTCCCTCCCCGTGGGGGAAGCGTTGGAGGAGGGGGAGTCCATTTGAGATATTCGAGATACAAGAAACCTGTGATCAAGCCGCTGGCGGTGTGAAAACGGATGTGCTAGGGTTTGCGCCGCCTGAATAGGGGCAGTTTTACACTTCCTTGCAAATAACATCAACCAGGGGGAATGAATGACGAGTATGGGTGCTAAGACGAAGAATGCCAAACTACTAGCGTGGGTCGATGAGATGGCGACCCTGTGCAAACCAGAGAGTGTCCACTGGTGCGACGGAAGCCAGGCTGAATATGACCGCCTGTGCCAAGTGATGGTTGATGGCGGCACCTTCACGAAACTCAATGCGGAAAAACGGCCGGGCTGTTTCCTGGCCCGCTCCCATCCCTCCGACGTGGCCCGCGTCGAGGACCGGACCTTCATCTGTGCACCAACGAAAGAAGACGCCGGTCCCAATAACAATTGGGCGGACGCGACCGAAATGCGCGCCACCTTGGGTAAGGTTTTCAGCGGGTGCATGCAGGGGCGGACCCTGTATGTCATTCCCTTCAGCATGGGGCCGCTGGGGTCGCCCATCGCCCAGATCGGCATTCAGCTTTCCGACAGCCCCTATGTGGTCACCAACATGCGGCTCATGACCCGCATGGGCACGAAGGTGCTGGATGTGCTGGGAGATCATGGGTTCTTCATTCCGTGCATCCATTCGGTGGGCGCGCCGCTTGCCGCCGGTCAGAAAGACGTGGCTTGGCCCTGCAACCCGAACATTCCGGAAAAATACATCGTTCACATGCCCGATGACCGCTCCATCTGGTCGATCGGCTCGGGCTATGGCGGCAATGCCCTTTTGGGCAAGAAGTGCCTAGCGCTGCGCATCGCCTCCATGATGGCGCGTGATGAGGGGTGGCTTGCGGAGCACATGTTGATTCTGGGTCTGGAAAGCCCGGAAGGAGAGAAAACCTACGTTGCCGCCGCTTTCCCCAGCGCCTGCGGCAAGACCAATCTTGCCATGCTCATTCCGCCGGACGTCTTCAAAGGCTGGAAGGCCTGGACGGTGGGGGATGACATCGCCTGGATCAAGCGGGGGCCGAACGGCGAATTGCGGGCGATCAACCCGGAGGCCGGATTCTTTGGCGTCGCGCCGGGAACGGCCAAGAATTCGAATCCCAATGCCCTTTTGACCATGCAGCGCGATTCCATCTTCACCAACGTCGTTCTCACCGACGACGGTGATGTGTGGTGGGAAGGGCTTGATGGTCCGCCACCGGCCCACGGCATCGACTGGACCGGAAAGGACTGGACGCCGGAATCGAAAACCCCGGGCGCCCATCCCAATTCGCGCTTCACCGCCCCGGCCCACCAGTGCCCCAGCATCGATCCGGCCTGGGAAGACCCCGCGGGCGTGCCCATTTCGGCCTTCATCTTCGGCGGGCGTCTGTCCAAGACCTTCCCGCTGGTGTATCAGGCGTATGACTGGGCACACGGGGTGTACATGGGCGCCACCATGGGTTCTGAAGCGACGGCCGCGGCCATCGGTCAGGCCGCCATCCGCCGTGATCCCATGGCCATGTTGCCGTTCTGCGGCTATAACATGGCTGATTACTGGGGGCACTGGCTGAAGGTGGGAGCAAATCTGGGGCCGAAGGCGCCACCGATTTTCCGCGTCAACTGGTTCCGCAAGGACGAAAACGGCAAGTTCATGTGGCCGGGCTATGGCGAGAACATGCGCGTCCTGAAATGGATCGTGGACCGGGTGCACGGGCGCGCCGGTGCGGTGGAAGGGGCGTTCGGTGCCATGCCCAAGGCAGCGGACATCAACACCGATGGTCTGAACATCGCCCCGGGAGTGCTCGATAAACTCCTCAGCAGCGACAAGGCGGCGGTTCTGGCTGAGTGCGAGGAACAGGTCGCCCATTTCGCCCAGTTCGGCAGCCACCTGCCGAAGGAAATGGAAGAGCAACGGCAGAAGTTCATCAGCCGCGCCAACGCTCTTTGAGTGTGCTCAACACAGTGTGGGGGAGGCCTGAAACCTCCCCCCATTTCATGTTTTACCAAAATAAATAAACGGAATGGGGGAGAGGCGCGGCCTCCCCCTCGATTCCGTTCGTTTTCTGGGTTCCGTGATGATCCCGCGCGCTTAAGGCTTGCCGGTATATTCCATCTGCCGCTGGTTCGCCTCGGGTGTGGCTGGCCGCTGGTTCGCCTCGGGTGTGGCTGACTCTTCGGGGTCGCGCAGAACGTAACCACGACCCCACACGGTTTCGATATAATTAACGCCGCCGCTGGCCTGCGTCAGCTTTTTGCGCAGCTTGCAAATGAAACCGTCGATGATCTTGAATTCAGGCTCATCAATCCCGCCATGGCCTACGCCGTTATCGAGTCATCCTCCACAATAAGAACCCGCATCGGCGATCCCCTCGCGCCTGTGCCCTGAACCTGCCCATGACGATACGCAGGACCAGGGGCCGGCGCAACCCT
>WOUV01000012.1 GCA_009773045.1 Rhodospirillaceae bacterium
ATATAGCCTACGCCACATAAAATGATTTAAATTTGAAGAGGTCTTGGATAGAGCAGGCACTCTTTCTGCGTATGGATTTTGCGTGGGCCCATTTTTTCTCTATGGGATTGAGGTCAGGGGAATAGGCGGGAAGAAAATCGAGGGCATGACCATCGTTTGCGATGGCGTCCCTGATGTCTGCGCGTTTATGGAAAGTGGCATTATCCATCACGACGACGCTCGCCGGCGGAAGCTTTGGCAATAAACTTTGTACCGTCCATTGGTAGAAAATATCGGCGTTGATATTGGTCTTGAATAAATCAACGGTCAGAAAGAGCCTGCCGATCAAAGCACCAATGACGTTGGTGCGGCCTTTGGCGTTCCAATCGGATTGCCCATAACAACGGTGTCCTGCCACCGCATAGCCATATTGCCTCGGCATGTCATGGGCAAAACCGCTTTCGTCACTATAGACAATGGTGCGGCCTTGCGCCTGATAGGCATCAATCCTTTGGCGGAAGGTAAGCCGTGCGGCGACGTTCGCCTTGGGGTGCTGAAGTGTTTTTTTATAGGTGATGTTCATGCGCCGTAAGGCATGGCCTACGCCTTTCGCGCTTGCGCCAAGCCGCATGGCCCGCTCAGCCTGGTAGGCATCGGGATACTCCCGCACATCCCGCGCCAGCGCGGCGATCTTTGTCGCCGGCTTGTAGCGCGTGCGCTGGGGATCAAGACGCCGCAACCACCTCACCACCGTCGCCACCCCCACGCAAAACCGTTCCGCAACCCCGGCACTCGTAAGCCCTTCCTTCTCGCGAACGGATAGAACTTTACGGCGGTAATCCAATGAATATGTCATTCCTTATTATAATCAATTTATATGAGCTTGGCTATAGTGGCCCAGCAGCGCCAGGGCGGCGCGCGTCGGCGATGCCGGAGGGCAGCAGGCGCTCGTCGGCCATTGACTCGGCCATCGACCACCCCCGCCACCGTCTGGGCTGGCCTTCGCGGGCCATGGTGGCAAGCCGGATGATGGCGCTCTCGGCGGCCTGGCGGTGGATCTCGGTCAGCATGATGTCGGACTCGGCGTCGGTGAAGGCGCCTTCGCCCTTGATCGGCGGTAATTGGCCGGGATCGCCCAGTACCAGGATGGGGCGGCGGAGAAAAGCGAATGGCCGAGTGTGTTGGATTTGCCGACCGGCTCCGGCAAGACGGCGGCACTCGACATCGCCATTTTTCATCTGGCGCTGGAGGCCGACCGTGGAGAGACGCGGCGCGCGCCCGTTCGTATTGCCTTTGTCGTGGATCGCCGGCTGGTGGTGGATGACGCCTTCACGCGCGCACAAAAGCTCGAAACAGCGCTCGCCGCTTCGCAAGGTCCCATGACTCGGCGTGTGGCCGATGGCTTGAAGAATCTGTCCGGCGACGGTCCGCCCCTGATCGCGCGCCGCCTGCTGGGCGCGCACGCCATCCCAGCCGACGGTGCTGTGCTCCACCGTCGATCAGGTCGGCTCGCGCCTGCTGTTTCGCGGCTATGGCGTTTCCGATTCCATGAAGCCGGTTCATGCCGGGCTTATCGGATCGGACTGCCTCATTTTGCTCGACGAGGCGCATCTGGCCGAGCCATTCCGGCAAACCCTGGACTGGGTTCGCATGTATCGGGGGCAGAACTGGCGCGAGGCGAACACCGCCGCACCGTGGGGCGCGGCCCTTCTCACCGCGACGCCTGGCGAGAAACCGCAAGACGTCTTTTCACTCGATGACGAGGACAGGTCACACCCGGTCCTGAAAAGGCGCCTGGACGCTTCCAAGCCCGCCCGTCTCATCCTTCCCGCAAAGTCCAAGGCGAAAACCGAAAGCGTGACCAGAACCAGGGACGAAAACGAAAAGACGGGCGGCGGCGAAAAGGACGACCTCATCCGCCGGGCCACGACGATCATGGAAAAGGTTCAAGAGGCCCGCAAGCATTTCAAAGAAAGCGGGAACGGCGCTCCTTCCCCCGCGATCGGCGTGGTGGTCAATCGGGTCGCCCGTGCCCGGGAGGTGTTCAGGCAATTGACGGAAAAGTTCGGCGCGGAGGAAGCGGAATGCCTTCTGCTGATCGGCCCGTCCCGTCCGGTGGATCGGGACACCGTGGCCAGCCAGCTTGCTCCGATCCGCACCGGTGCGGAACGCACTCTCGAAAAGCCGCTCATCCTCGTCGCCACGCAATGCATCGAGGCGGGCGTGGATATCGATCTCGACGCGCTCATCACGGAAGCCGCCCCGCTCGATTGCTTGCGCCAGCGTTTCGGGCGGCTCAACCGCGCCGGTCGAGATGTCAGGCCCTATGCCGCCATCATAGCCGCTGAATCCGATCTTTCGGCGCGCGCCGATGATCCGGTCTATGGCACGGC
The DNA here is from genome assembly GCA_009773045.1 of Rhodospirillaceae bacterium. Classification (GTDB taxonomy): domain Bacteria; phylum Pseudomonadota; class Alphaproteobacteria; order Rhodospirillales; family Rhodospirillaceae; genus WOUV01. Next base: position 2,373 of record WOUV01000012.1, read on the forward strand.
GATCAAGCCCGCATGGGGTCATCTGATGGAGGCGGCAGGCAAGGATGGCAGCGTGGAGTTCGGTCTGAACGCTTTCCCCGTCCGCATGGAAACCGACGCCCTCGCCCGGAAGGCGGATGCGCCCATCCTTCTGCCGGCCCATCTCGACCTCCTGAGCCAGACATCGCCCATTCCCGCCGCCGATCCGGAAGTTTCACTTTATCTCCACGGGACCGCCCGTCAGCCGGATTCGATCAGCGTCATCTGGCGCGCAGACATTGATTCCGAAAAGAATCGAGACGAAGACATCCGCCGTCTTCTGACGCTCGTTCCCCCTCGTTCGCTCGAGGCCATCGAACTGCCACTCTGGGCGGTGCGCCGCTGGCTTGTGCAAGAGGAGAGGACTCTGGCCCATCTGGCGGATATCGCCACCGCGGCGCCGGAAGAGACGGAACACACGCGCCCCAACCGCGTGAAGCGCAAGGTCTTTCGCTGGAAAGGCAATGACGAACGTTCCCGCTGGATCGATCCGGCAGCGCTTCGTCCGGGTGATACGATCATCGTTCCCGCGCGCCATGGTGGCGTGGATGCGTTCGGCTGGAACCCCGCGTGCAAGGAACCCGCCACGGATGTTGGACGAAAGGCCGCCGAGCCTTTCGCCGGGCGCCGGTTCGCGGTTCGCGTTGGCGCCGGGTCTGTTTGATGAATCCGTAACCGACGAGGCGCTGGCGGGCGCCGCCTCGGAACGTTGGCGGGATTTGCGGGCGGCTCTCACCGGTCTCCATCTCCCGAAAGACGTTCGGAAAGATCTCGCCCTGCTCGATGACGCCAACCGAAGGGAGAGCGTTACCGCCTATCTCGATCTTTATGGAACGGATGATGACCGTCCGCGTGGCGTCGTCTTCATGGCGCCGTTCGGGATCAAGGACCACAGGCAAGAAAAAGCGTCTTGGGCAGACGGCCGCCCCAACACGACCGAGGACGACGCGAGCGGTTCCATCGCCGGCTTTCCCTTGTCGCTTCAACAGCACAGCCGTGATGTCGAACAGAAGGCCGAAGGCTTCGCGAAAGCCGCCGGTCTTCCGGTCGAGCGTATCGTGGATCTGAAGCGCGCGGGCTTTCTGCATGACGTGGGCAAGGCCGATCCGCGTTTTCAGGCATGGCTGCACCATGGCGACCCGCTGGGGGCGGACCCGGATGATGAGAGAACCATTCTCGCCAAATCTGGCCGCCCCCCCTGCCGCCCGCGGCGCGCATCGCCTCCGGCCTGCCGGAAAACTGGCGGCACGAGGCGTTTTCGGTGCGGCTGGCCCCGTATGTCGCGCGCTTCGCGGAGGCGGCAAGTGATGAGGCGGCAAGTGATCCTGAACTCGTGCTGTGGCTCATTGGTTCGCACCACGGGCATGGCCGCCCCTTCTTTCCGCATTCGGACGCCAAGCCGCGAAGCGTGCCCTCCGTGCCTGGCCTGCCTTCCGAATTGCCGCCCGGGCCCCAATCGCTCGCCTTTGATTGGCGTGGGCCATGACTGGTCCATGCTCTTCGCGCGGCTCAAGGCCCGCTATGGCGTATGGGAACTGGCCCGGATGGAGGCCATCCTGTGCGGCTTGCCGATCATCGTGCCTCCGAAGAAAGAGCAAGGGAGAACGGCGCATGACCGGCACGACCTCTCACCGGCTCGACGGCCTGGAGCCGGACAATCTTCTGGCCTTTCTGGCGCTGCTGGGGCTGCTCAGGGCGTTGGAGTCCGCCGATGGCACATTATACCCCCGCGCCGTCTGGGACATCGACACGCCGCCTCTAAGGCCAAAACTGATTCTGGCGCGGGGCATTGCCCGGGAGGAAGTGACGGAAAGCGCGGCCAGGAGCATCGAGGCGGTTTCGGCATACCATGACTTCGGTGGCCGGAAAGACTTGGACTATCCACGGGCGGAGTGCCGCGCGCTTCTGGAAAAGGCAGCGAAGGCCGCCCGTCTCGATGCGCGGGAACGCGCCGATCTCTTGGCCACATTGATGAGCGATGCCGCCGTCAAGGACGACAAGAAGGAACCCGTCGTTGCTCCCACGCCGCTCTGCCTGCTCTTCGGTCAAGGTCATCAGCATTTCCTCGAGCGGCTCGCCGACGTGCCACGGAATCCCGCGCCGCCGCCGCGCGGGAAGGGCAAGAAGGCCGTCACCCTGTCCGCATCCGAATGCCTGGCCGAAGCACTGTTTGATCCCTGGCGCCGCGATGACCCAACCTTCTCCTTTCGCTGGGATCCGAAGGAAGACGTGCGCTACGCCCTCATGGCGGGTAACCCCACCGACACGGCTTACAAGGCTGGCACCCAGCATGGCGCCAATCGATTGGCGGCCATCGGCCTTGGCGTACTGACCCTTGCTCCGGAAATGCGGGCCGGGCGCGTGCGCCCCGCCATTATCGGCGGTGCACGTGGACCGGATGGCTTTTCCTTCGCGTGGCCGATCTGGTGCGAACCGGCGACGCTTTCCGCCATCCGCGCGCTCCTCGTCCATCCGGATTTGCGCGAGCCTGGCGCGCTCCCTCATCTTGGCGTGGACCACGTCATGGTCGCACGGCGGATTTCCGTGGGCAAGTTCATGAACTTCACGCGCGCACGGCCCATCGGCGGATAGACACGTCAGGATGGAGGCGTATCCATGCCGGCCAATGAGCAATTCGAACTCACTCTTCCCGCGCCGCCGCTATCCGGCGAGGCGCCGCTTATCCCCGCGCGGATGGTGAACGAGTTCGTCTATTGTCCACGTCTTGCCTACCTCATGTGGACGCAAGGAGAATGGTCGGAGACCGGCGGCGATACGGTCGAGGGCCGCGGCGCGCCCATGCGCACGTCGACAAGCCCAGCGCGCCCTTGCCGGCGCCGGAAGCGCTCGAAGCCGAGGATAACGGCGGACAAGATCGTCAGCCGATCGCTAACGCTGTCTTCGACCGCACTCGGCGTCATCGCCAAGCTCGATGTGGCCGAGGCCGAGGACGGCGTGGTCACGCCCATCGACTACAAACGCGGCAAGCGCCCGCATGTCGCGCAAGGCGCCTACGAGCCTGAGCGTATCCAGGTCTGCCTCCAGGGCCTATTGCTCGAGGAGCACGGCTACCACGTGGAGGAAGGAGTTATCTACCATTACGAGAGTCACGAGCGCGTGCAAGTTGTGTTAGACGATGCCTTGCGCGCGGCTGCGCGGACGGCCGTGAGCGATCTGCGCCTGACCGTCTCCCAGGGCCGCATCCCGCCGCCGCTCAAGGATAGTCCCAAATGCCCCCGCTGCGCCCTGGTGGCCGTCTGCCTGCCGGACGAGGTTCGCGCGCTCACCGGCTCGTCGCTCGCGCCGCGCTTGATCGCCGTGCCCGCCGATGAGGCCCTGCCGCTTGTCGTCCAATCCCAGCATGCGCGGATCGGCAAGGAGGGAGAGACGCTGAAGATCACCGACGACGAGCAAGGCGAAACGCGAGTCCGATTCATCGACATTTCGGATGTTGCGCTGTTCGGCAACGTCTCGATCACGACGCCCGCCCTCTCCGCGCTGTTCGAACGCGAGATCCCGGTGATCTTCCACAGCCACAGCGGATGGTTTCGTGGGATCGCCCATGGCCTCGGCCACCGCAATGTCGAGGTGCGCACGGCGCAATACCGCATGAGCTTTGACGAGGCGTCCTGTCTGCGCTTTGCACGGGACTTGGTCGCGGCCAAGATCATGAACCAGCGAACGATTCTGCGGCGGAACTGGCGGGGCGAGCCGGAAGAGCGGCAAGCCGTTCTCGATCGTCTGCGCGCCGCGCGCAGATCGGCCGGGAACGCGGCGAGATCGGCGGAACTTTTAGGACTCGAAGGAGATGCGGCGGCAACCTATTTCCGCGCCTTTTCCGGCCTGCTCAAGCAGCCGGACACGGAGGGTGAACTGGCTCCGTTCCGTTTCGAGTCCCGCAATCGCCGGCCGCCCACCGATCCCGTGAACGCCATGCTGTCTCTCGCCTATGCCATGCTGGCCCGGCATTTAACGATTGCGGTCGCGTCCGTGGGGCTTGACCCCTACCGCGGCTTTTATCACGCGCCCCGTTATGGTCGCCCGGCGCTCGCGCTCGACCTCATGGAGCCGTTCCGCCCGATCATCGCCGACTCTGTCGTGCTTTCGGCGATCAATACCGGGGAAGTTGGTCCGAACGATTTTGTCGTGGCCACGACAGGAACCGCGCTCACGCAGGCAGGGCCGCCGCCGCTTCGTGGAGGCGTTCGAGCGCCGCCTGTCGCAGGAAACGACCCACCCGATCTTCGGCTATCAGGTCAGCATGCGCCGGATGCTTTTGGTGCAGGCCCGCCTGCTCTCGCGGTTTCTGCTGGGGGAGCTGCCGAGCTATCCCCATTACTTGCCGCGTTGAGAAGAGAATTTGGACGCATCGTATGAGCGACGAACGGCTTTATATCGTCACCTACGACATTTCCGATCAACGGCGGTGGCGGCGCGTGTTCAAGGTGATGCACGGTTATGGCGAATGGCTTCAACTTTCGGTTTTTCAGTGCCGGCTTACGCGGCGGCGCCGCGCCGAGTTGGAGACCGCCTTGCGTGAACTGGTGAAGAACGGAGAGGACCACGTTCTTCTGATCGACGTCGGGGCGGCGGACAAAATCCACCTGGCCGTGGAAAGTCTCGGCAAAAGCTTTTCAAAAATGGAACGTCGGGCGACCGTGATATGATGCAGTCGCTTTTTTGATAACGAGTCGTGGGCGGGCGCCTAGATCGCTTCATTGTCGTGCCATGCCCGCCCGGCCTCTTCGAGCGGTTCCGTGACGCGCGGAGGCCCGCCACCGCTCGAATCCCTTTAAGGTATTGGAATCGAACGGCTCTTTGACATTGTGAACACATCGACATGCCTGATGGGACAGGATTTGACCACCGCTGAAAACTATCTCTCGAAAACACGACGAGAGTGCATTATAATATAATGGTTGGTAGGGTTGGGAGCATCCGAGGCGCACGCGCCTCGGCCTCATTGAAGCCTTATCGCGCGAGGCGCACGCGCCTCGGCCTCATTGAAGCCTTATCGCGGCTGCGATAAATGGCGTACACTAGCAGCGCATCCGAGGCGCACGCGCCTCGGCCTCATTGAAGCAGTCCAATCGACCAACCATTTGCCGGAATTGCTTTTGGCATCCGAGGCGCACGCGCCTCGGCCTCATTGAAGCGAGATTATGGCAGTGCCATCGCTGGTAGTGGCGGCAGCATCCGAGGCGCACGCGCCTCGGCCTCATTGAAGCGACCCATGGGGTTTGTTCCACGGTGGAAATAACCTCGCATCCGAGGCGCACGCGCCTCGGCCTCATTGAAGCCGATCTGGCCGGTGGATCGCCTGATTCCGTATGTGGCCGCATCCGAGGCGCACGCGCCTCGGCCTCATTGAAGCCTCGACCGGGTTGACTTTCTGTTTGGGTCTTTTGACGCATCCGAAGCGCACGCGCCTCGGCCTCATTGAAGCCCCTTCCGAGAGCAGCTTCGTTGCCCACAACGCAGCATTGCATCCGAGGCGCACGCGCCTCGGCCTCATTGAAGCCGCCCTGTTCGGGTCCACGTCCCCAAGACTCTGGGACCGCATCCGAGGCGCACGCGCCTCGGCCTCATTGAAGCTTGTCCAAGAGAGAGTCGATAAGTGGTATGGGACCAGCATCCGAGGCGCACGCGCCTCGGCCTCATTGAAGCGCGTGGTGGTGGATAAGGTGTCCCCCCCAAATGAAGGGCATCCGCCGCCGCTCCGGCCATCGCCGCCAACCGCTGTTCCGATATCGTGGCCCAGTCGATCATCGTCCTCATCCCTCAAGACCAAACAGCCGCCCCACGCGGATGCCGACCCAGGTTCCCCCCACGGCCATGGTGATCCACAACCAGCCGTGCAGACTGGTGGAGGCGACACCGCTGAAGAAGGCGCCGATGTTACATCCGAACGACAGGCGCGCGCCGTACCCCATCAGCAACCCGCCGATCACCGCGGCGGCCAGCGACAGCGGCGGGATGCGGAGGCTGGGGCGGAAGGTGCCCGCCGCCGCCGCCGCGAGGAACGCCCCGAGCAGCAGCCCGAAATCCATCACCGAGGTCGGATCGGCGAGCACGCTAGATGCCAGTGCCTGCTGCTGGAACTCGCCGCTCCAGAAGCCGCTCGACGACGGGTCCCATCCAAGGAATTGGGCCGCCTTGGCACCCCACAGGGCGAAGGCCCAGGTGATGGTCCAGGGATGGCCGGCCACCAGGAGGGTTCGCCCAATTGAAGACGGCCAGCAGGCCGACCGCGAAAGCCGGCGGCCACGGCCCGGTCAGCCACTGCCGCCCCTGCGGCAGCCGAAACGGCAGCGTCGCCCCCGCACAATGACGCAGCACCACAGCGATGACCGCGAGCACGGCCAATTGCAGCGGCAGAGCTATCTCCCAGCCGAACAGCCCGGCCAGCGACAGATCCCCGGTGGTCGGCAGGGTCAGCCGCCAATCCAGGTCGAGGCTGCCCCAGAACGTCCCGACGCAGAAGGCCGGCAGGACCACCAGTGTTCGAAAGTTTCCCCCGCCGGTCGTGCACAGGCATCCCGAGGCACAGGCGCCGCCCAATTGCATGCCGACGCCGAACAGCAGCGCCCCGACCACGACCGAGACCCCGAGCGGCGCCACCGCGCCCACCACCGGCTGGCCGAAGGCCGTTCCCTGGGCCAAGACGGGGGCGAACAGGACTGTCGCCGCCGCCAGCATGAGGACATGCGCCAGCACGGCATCGCCATCCCCGCGCGTCAGCAGCACGCGATAGGCGGAGGCGAAGCCGATGGCGCCATGAAGCAGGGCGACGCCCGCCCCGGCTCCAAGCAGCAACAGAATTCCCAGCCTTACCTCCAGGACCGTCGCTCCCAGCATCAGCACGCCGAAGCCGCCGGCGGCCAATAGCCGCTGGATCAGCGGCACGCGGGGAGCGACGTCGCATGCGGCGGACGTCATGATAGCCTCTCCGTGCGGGTGGCCGAGGGGAAGGTCGCCCCCTCACCCCTCGGCATGCCATCACCACTTCTTGGCGGCACAGGGGTTGGCGGGCTTGGCCGCGCACGGGTTGGCCGCCTTGGCCGCGCACGGGTTGGCGGGCTTGGCCGCACAGGGGTTGGCCGCGGCCTGCTTGCGATACTGCTTCTGCAACTCGCCGGTATGGGCGGTGAGAGCGGCCAGTTCCTTGGAATCCCACTTCAGCGGCTTGGCTTCCATGGGAACGACCATGCAGAGCTGGATCATCTCGTCCAACGCGATCGAACTGATTCCAGCCTGCTCGTTCGCCATCGCCACCTGATGGGGGTAAGGCTGGGCGAAGGTGGGCTGGAACGCCTCGAGATCGGCATGGCACGAATTGCACGACATGCCGTTGGTGCTGAGCTTGGTGTCCTTGAACAGCGCCTCGCCCTGCTCGACCAGTTGCTTGTGGTCGCCTGTCGCCAGTTTCGTGTCCTTGGGCCGCAGCATCTCCGGCATGCCGGCCGCCTTGGCCGCGCAGGGGTTGGCCGCTTTGGCGGCACAGGGATTCATGGGCTTGGCGGCACACGGGTTGGCCGCTTTGGGCGCGCACGGATTGGCCGCTTGTGCCATGGCGCCGGCGGCGCCACCCACCGACACCACACCGGCCGAAACCATCACGGCAGCCGCCAACGCGGCGGTCTTGGCAAACATTTTCATCTCCTGCCTCCACTTCCATTCAAGGGCCGTCCGGCCGCCTCGACCGCGCCATTCCTTCGTCAATTCGGCGGAAAAAACCGGAAGGTTACCTTCCCCGCCCAGAAACTTTCCCGCGTCAGCGAACGGCGCCTTGCGCGATGTTCTCGAAGATGGGGTCCAACTCGGCTGGCAGCCAGTAGTCCGGCGGCAGGGATTGCGCGTGCGCGACCGGCACGCCCAGCACGAGGGCAAGAAAAAGGGCGTGATGAACGACTTTCACCGGAACGGACTCCTTGCCAGGATTTTGGGCGCCACCAGGGCTGCGGTGACGGAATACAGCGCAACGGTGCCAACCTGCCAGACCCCATCGCCGCCGTGTCCTGGGGATGAACCAGGCGCAGGCGGCCAGGACGGCGGACGCCAAGGTGCCGAGGGCGAGGCTGGTCCTCGCCTCGAACAGCGCTCCGTCCCGAACGGCCGCCACCATGAGGAGGGCGGGACCGAGGCCGAGGAGCGCGATGGCGGGAAGGCACCAGCCCGATGGTACCCCGTGGTCCCTCGACCCACCATTGCAGGCCAAGGCTGCCCGCCCACACCGCCATAGGCAAGGACGGAACCCACACCGTCCACCGGGGTTCCCCCGGCACGGTCGCGCAGCAAGCGGCAAAGATGGCGCAAGCGGCGGTGGCGATGGCGGCTGAGACCTGAAGAACGAACCAAGGGCTGGCGAGCTTGGCCGCAAGATCACTCCGCAGCCCCATGGCCACGGCCGCCACCGCCACCGCCACCATCGACAGCGCGAACCACCGCTCCGCCCGACAGCAGGGCGGAGCCAGCCGCCGCACCGGCTTTGCCTGTCTGGCCAGCAGCGCAATCAGCGCGTCGGTGTCCATCCATCGAGATCCCTGAACCGTGCCCCACCGAGGGTGGGCGTCGTCCTCCCCCTATTCGCAGGCTGGCGGGGAAAGGTTTCCAGGCGAAGGGCCAGATCTCTCCGCGCACGGTTCCTAGCTGGAACGCAAGGCGGCGATCAGTGGGCAGGAGACAGTGCCGTGGTGGGCGCCGCATTCGCTGACCAGTTTCGACAGAGCAGCTTCCATCCGCGCGAGGTCCGCCAGACGAGCGCGCACATCGGCCAGCCGCAGGGCGGCGAGTTCGGCCGCCTCATTGCAATGGATGCCGTCCTCCAGCTTCAGGAGCTGCCCGATCTCGTCCAGGCTGAAGCCCAGCCGCTGCGCAGACTTCACGAATTTCACCCGCGCCACATCTGCCCCGCCGTAGCGGCGAATGCTGCCATAGGGTCGGTCCGGTTCGAGCAGCAAACCCTTGCGCTGGTAGAAGCGGATCGTCTCGACATTGACCCCGGCCGCCTTGGCGAAGGCCCCGATGGTCAGGTTCTCAAAAATATTCTCCATTTCGCTTGACTCCGTACTTGACTACGGAAGTAACGTTACAGCATCAATCAAATTCTCGAAAGGAGAACCTGATGTCGGAACCGCAAACCGGGCGCAGTGCGCTCGCCGTCGGCGGCTTGGCCGCGGGCCTCGCTTCGACCTGCTGCCTGGGGCCGCTGGTTCTGGTGGCTCTGGGGTTCAGCGGCGCTTGGATTGGCAACCTGACCGCGCTGGAACCTTTCCGCCCGCTCTTCATCGGAGCGGCCCTGGTAGCCCTGTTCTTCGCCTGGCGGCGCATTTTCCGGCCGACGCACGCCTGTAAGCCCGGTGAAGTGTGCGCGGTTCCGCAAGTCCGCACCACCTACAAGCTGATTTTCTGGATCGTAGCCGCGCTGGTCGTGGTTGCGCTCGGTTTCCCCTACGTTGTGCCTTTCTTCTACTGATTAGGAGTCCGCCATGGAGTCACACCGTGAAACCGATTGCGCGTATCGCCGGCCGGATGGCTGCACGCTGCCCGCAAAGCACGGCTGACGGACTTGGGTCACAACGAATTGAGAGGAACGACTACATGACACAGTTGAAGATCACCGGCATGACCCGCGATACCTGCCCAGCCCCCGTCAAGGAGGCGCTGGAAAACGTCCCTGGCGTGCAAGCAGCCGAAGTCTCCTATGCAAAAGGCAGCGCCCGACTCGCCACTGAAGCCGGCACATCGCCGTCATCGGTAGCGGCGGCGCTGAAAGCCGTCGAACGAGGCGCGCGCGTCACGCTGATCGAGCGCGGCACCCTCGGAGGCACCTGCGTCAACGTTGGCTGCGTGCCATCGAAGATCATGATCCGCGCCGCCCACATCGCCCATCTGCGCCGGGAAAGTCCCTTCGATGCCGGCATGCCACCGGCGCCGCCGACGATCCTGCGCGAGCGCTTGCTGGCTCAGCAGCAAGGGCGCGTCGATGAACTGCGCCACACCAAGTACGAGGGCATCCTGGATGGTACGCCCGCCATCACGCGGTTGGCAGGCGAAGCCCGCCTCAAGGACAGTCACAGTCTCATCGTGCGGCTTAACGAGGGCGGCGAGCACACGGTGACGTTTGACCGCTGCCTGATCGCCACCGGCGCCAGCGCAGCCATCCCGCCGATTCCCGGCCTCAAGGACACGCCCTACTGGACGTCGACCGAAGCGCTGGTGAGTGCCAGCATCCCCGAGCGCCTGGCTGTGATCGGTTCGTCGGTGGTCGCCCTGGAACTCGCCCAGGCCTTTGCCCGGCTCGGCAGTCAGGTGACGCTTCTGGCCCGCCACACCCTGTTCTTCCGCGAAGATCCGGCCATCGGCGAGGCCGTCACAGCTGCCTTCCGCGCCGAGGGTATCGAGGTGCTGGAGCACACGCAGGCCAACCAGGTCGCGCATGCGAACGGCGAATTCGTGCTGACCACCCCGAACGACGAACTGCGCGCCGACCGGCTGCTGGTGGCCACCGGCCGCAATCCGAACACACGTGACCTGAACCTGGAAGCGGCGGGCGTTGCCGTGAACCAGCAAGGGGCCATCCTCATCGACCAAGGTATGCATACCCGCGCGCCGGGCATCTTCGCCGCCGGCGACTGCACCGACCAACCGCAATTCGTCTACGTGGCAGCGGCGGCCGGCGCCCGTGCGGCCGTCAACATGGCCGGCGGCGAAGCGGCGCTCGACCTGACCGCGATGCCGGCGGTGGTGTTCACCGACCCGCAGGTCGCCACAGTGGGTTTGAGCGAAGCCGAAGCGCACCTCGAAGGCATCAAGACCGACAGCCGCACGCTGACGCTCGACAACGTGCCGAGGGCGCTCGCCAACTTCGACACACGCGGCTTCGTCAAGCTGGTCATCGAGGTAGGTACAGGGCGTCTGATCGGCGTGCAGGCGGTGGCGCCGGAAGCGGGCGAACTGATCCAGACGGCGGTGCTTGCGATACGTAACCGCATGACCGTACAGGAACTGGCCGACCAATTGTCCCCCTATCTGACGATGGTCGAGGGCCTGAAGCTGGCGGCGCAGACCTTCAGCAAGGACGTGAAGCAGCTTTCGTGCTGCGCCGGGTGATTAAGAGGACATCAGGCACGCTCATTGCCTTACGCGGGGGGTTTTGGTTTTGGGATCCGTCGGAAAACGATCATGGCGCATGCCACCATCAGCGACCCAAGGAAGTTTCGTTTATGGAGTGTATCGTAACGCCCGGAACCCCTTCAGCCAAGCCAAGGTTCGCTCGCCCCCCCACCGTCGAGGGGGGCATTCTTCGTCCGCATTTGGACCCGGTTTTTCCTCTCCGATACCCGAAAGGGCAGTGGTTTACTGCCGCCGGAACGGGTTCTTTTGAACGGGTTCAGCACTGGCTCCAACTGTTTCCAAAGAGCATCCGAAACCTCGAACATGGCTCCCTCCAGGGTGTGGCATTTGCGAGAGGGGAGCAGAGGACTCCCGTGTGGGCAACTGACGTGCCGGATGTCCTCTTAGCTCCTGTCAACGCCACACCACGGTCTTAGTCTTGCCAGTTTGGCGCATGATTTCGACGGTTCTAAAACCGTGCGGGGTTCTTTGTCAGATTTTGGTTAGGGCGCGTTGGCATTTCCGATCCCGTGGGAATCCTAGTCAACGCGCCCTCATCAGTGGGTCCACGGTGCGGCAAACCGTGGTGAAGCGGCCGATGAAATCCACCCTCCCCCCGACTTCCGTTAGGATCCCCACAGCCGGATGCCGCCGCCCGAAATCAGAACCGCCCCCGCCACCACCGGCGCCGCGGCCAGAATCCCATCCACCCGGTCGAACACCCCCCCATGTCCGGGAATGATCCACCCGGAATCCTTCACCCCGAAGTGCCGCTTGATTTTCGATTCGATCAGATCGCCAGACTGCGCCACCCCCGACACACCAACGCTGATCAGCGCCACAATCCACCACCCCGGCAGATCCAGCACACCCGCCATCATCCCTCCCGTGCCCATGGCAGCCACAAGCCCCCCCACGGCACCGGACCAGGTTTTGCCCGGGCTGATGGTGGGGGCCAGCCGTGGCCCACCAAGCCAGCGGCCCACGCCATAGGCTCCGGTATCGGTGGCCCAGACCACCAGAAACAACCACAACATCGTTTCCCAGCCATGAACGGCCCGCAACCACACAAGGGCCGTGCAGGGCCAGGCGATGTAGAGCAGACCGATGGCTGGCCGCAGGCCCCCCCCTTTTTTCAGTCCGCCCACCACCGCCGCGCCGCCGCCAACGGCCAGCACGGCCGCCACGGGATGGTGGGCAACAAGAAGGATTGCGCCCATTCCCACCAGGGCGATGAAGATTCCGGCACGTCCGAAACGGCCCCTGGCCATGGTTTCCCATTCCCAGGCCATGACCCCCGCGAACAGTGCCGCCAGAACATCAAAGAAGGGCGATCCCCACCCCATGGCGGCCACGACCACAGGAAGCATCACCAAAGCTGAAAGAAGACGCCGGCCCAGCACGAGCGATACTCATCCCGTTACGGCGCCATAGCGGCGCTCGCGTCGATGAAATTCGCTGATGGCGTGTTCAAGATCCGCGTGGCTGAAATCGGGCCAAAGGGTATCGATGAAAATCAGTTCGGCATAGGCCAGCTGCCACAACAGAAAATTGCTGATGCGTTTCTCGCCGCTTGTGCGGATCAACAGATCGGGATCGGGCATGCCGTGGGTGAACAAATGCGCCGCAAAAAAAGAGTCCGTGATGTCCTTCAGTTGCACCTGCCCTGCCGCGGTTTTTTCGACCAGCAGACGTGCCGCCCGCACGATTTCCTGCCGTCCCCCGTAACTGAGGGCAACCGTCAAGGTCAGCCGTGTGTTGGCTTGAGTTCGCATTTCAGAGTGTTCGATCAAGGTAATGATGTCATCGGCAAGCCGTTCGCGATCGCCGATGATCCGGAGTTGCACACCTTCCTTGTCCAGCTCCTCCACTTCGTGGCGGAGATAGAAACGCAATAATCCCATCAGGTCGTTGATCTCGAGTACCGGCCGCCGCCAGTTTTCCGAGGAGAACCCAAACAGGGTCAGATAACGGACACCAAGCGCAACCGCAGAGCGCACGGCCCGGCGCACGGCATCGACTCCGTGCTTGTGTCCGACTGCCCGTGGCAATCCGCGCGCCGTTGCCCAACGACCATTGCCATCCATGATGATGGCCACATGCAGCGGAGAAGCAGGCCCGCCGGCGGACTCATCGGCGAAAAGGGGACGAGAGTTCAATGGACTGCCCCTAGACCTGCATGATCTCTTTTTCCTTGGTGGCAAGCAGATCATCGACCCGCTGGATATGTTCGTCGGTCATGCCCTGAACATCCTGACCATGCTGGCGCTGCTGGTCCTGACTGAGGACGCCATCTTTTTCCATTTTCTTCAAGGCGTCCATGCCGTCACGCCGAACATTGCGCACCGACACCTTGGTCTGTTCCGTATAGCGATGGGCTACCTTCACGAGTTCGGCGCGGCGCTCCTCGTTCAAGGGGGGAATGGGCACCCGCACATTCTGTCCCTCGGCGGCGGGATTGAGGCCAAGACCGGCATCGCGAATGGCCTTTTCCACCGCCTTGACCATGGTCTTGTCCCAGACCTGAACGGTCAGCAGACGCGGCTCCGGAACAGAGATGGTGGCAAACTGCACAAGGGGCATCGCGGCGCCATAGGCCTCCACCATCACCGGATCTAGGAGACCAGGAGAGGCTCGTCCCGTGCGCAACCCGGAAAATTCTTTCTTTAAAGCCTCGATGGCCGTGTCCATCCGGCGCTGGAGTTCTTTTTTCAGATCCTGATAACTCATGGCTCCTCCTCGCTGATGAGGGTGAACAGCCCGCGTCCCGCCAGAACATCACCCAGGGCACCCGCATGATGCAACGAAAAAACCACAACCGGCAGGCTGTTCTCGCGCGCAAGAGCAACAGCCGTTGCGTCCATAACCTGAAGGTTGCGCGCCAGCACATCGGTATAGGTCAAATGGTCGTGCCGCCGGGCCGCGGGGTCGGTACGGGGATCGGCTGAATAGACTCCGTCTACCTGGGTCGCCTTCAACAGGGCATCGCACGCCATTTCAATGGCGCGCAGGGCGGCTGCCGTATCGGTCGTAAAGAACGGACTGCCGGTTCCGGCGGCGCACACCACCACCCGTCCTTTGCTTAAATGCCGCAAGGCCCGGTGGCGGATGAACGTTTCGCATACGCTCGGCATGGGAATGGCGGACATCACCCTGACCGGACAGCCAGCCCGTTCCAGGGCATTGCCCAGCGCTAGCGCATTCATGACCGTGGCAAGCATGCCCATGGTGTCGGCACTGGCGCGATCCATCCCCGCCGCGGCGCCCGTGACGCCGCGAAAAATATTCCCCCCCCCCACCACGAGGGCGATTTCAACGCCACTGTCGTGCACGGTTGCGATCTCGACCGCAAGCCGTGCCACCATGCCAGGATCAAGCCCGAAAGGACGATTCCCCATCAGGCCTTCGCCGGATAACTTCAAAAGAACGCGCCGGAATTTCTTGACGGCAGACGATTCGGTAGACATTCCCATTTCTCCGACAGTCGTCACCACACGACAACTCCGCACGGGGTCACGGACCCCTCCCTTTTCTTTCTACCGCTTGAGGACATCGGCCACTTCGGCAGAGAAATCCTTTTCCTCCCGCGTGATGCCCTCCCCCAGAACGAAACGGCAAAAGCCGGTCAGTTGGACGGGCGCGCCGACGGTTTTGGCCGCGGTCTCCACGACCTTGGCAATCCGGCTTTCGCCGTCAATGACGGAGATCTGTTCCAGAAGAACGACTTCCTCGTAATACTTGCGCAGTCTCCCCTCTACCATTTTAGAGATGATGGTCTCCGGCTTACCAGAGACGCGGGCTTGTTCCATCAACACGTCGCGTTCCCGATCAAGGGTATTCTTGTCCACCGAAGCAACATCAAGAAACTGCGGGGCCGCGGCGGCCACGTGCATGGCGAGCTGGCGCCCCAATTCGGCCAATCTGTCCTTGTCGCCCGTCGATTCCAGGGCCACCAGAACACCGATCCGTCCGAGTCCGGGGGCGGTGGCATTATGGACATAGCTTGCCACCACGCCATCACTCACCGACAGCGCCTGCGCGCGGCGCAGTTGCAGATTCTCGCCGATGGTGGCGACAAGGGCGGTGCATTCCTCCGCCACCGTCCGCCCGCTTGAAGGATACGCCCGTGCCTTCACGGCATCCATGTCACCGGCGGCCGCCAAGGCGCATTCCGCCACGGTACGAACGAAGACCTGGAACAGATCGTTCCGGGCAACGAAATCGGTTTCGGCGTTGACCTCGATCACGGCAGCGCTCCGCCCCGTGCCAAAGACGCCGATCAACCCTTCAGCCGCCACGCGGCCGGCCTTTTTGGCGGCGGCGGCGATTCCTTTTTTGCGCAACCAGTCGATGGCAGATTCGATGTCGCCGGCCGTTTCGGCCAACGCCTTTTTGCAATCCATCATGCCGGCCCCGGTTTTCTCGCGCAGATCCTTGACCAGTGCGGCGGAAATCTCGGCCATGTCATCCTCATTTGTTTATTTGAAACGTGCATGGGACCAGGAAACAGGAAAAGGCATCATGCCCCACCCTCTTCATCGGGAATCGCCTCGGACGCCGTTTCGCCCTCTCCGGTTGGCGGCAAGGATTCAGGCGCCGGTTCGGTCATGGCGCCAACATCCATCCCAGCCGCCGTCATTTCAGCATGCAGGCCATCAAGGACCGCATCGCTGACCAATTCGCAATAAAGCCGGATGGCCCGGATGGAATCGTCGTTGCCGGGAACAGGATAGGTAATGCCTTGTGGGTCGGAATTGGAATCGATAATGGCCACCACCGGCAATCCCAGCTTGTTTGCTTCCCGGATGGCCAGTCCCTCTTTAAGGGTATCAATGATGAACAAAATGTCGGGCTGGCCGCCCATGTCCTTGATGCCCCCCAGGGAACGTTCCAGCTTGTCGCGTGCGCGGGTCAGGTCAAGGGTTTCTTTCTTGGTGAACCCTGACGTACCCCCCCCGGCGGTCAGTTGGGCGTCCAGGTCCCGCAGACGGCGAATCGACTGGGAAATGGTTTTCCAGTTGGTCAGCATGCCGCCCAGCCAGCGATGGTTGACATAATACTGGCCACAACGTTTGGCAGCAGCGGCGATGGGGTCCTGTGCCTGGCGTTTGGTGCCGACGAACAGCACGCGCCCCCCGCCCGCCGTCACAGCACGCACGACCTGGATGGCCCGATAGAGCATCGGCGCGGTCTGACGCAGATCGATGATATGGATATTATCGCGCACGCCGTAAAGATAAGGCGCCATCTTCGGGTTCCAGCGGCGGGTACTGTGTCCGAAGTGACAGCCGGCCTCGACAAGCTGGCGCAAGGTAAACGTGGGCAGAGCCATTCTTTCCATCCTTCTGCTTTTTCCGGTTGGCCTTCGCGGAGCATTGGCCGGCATCCTCGCCCTGTCAGGACAGGAACCGGCACCGGAACGGCTTTATGCCTCCACTCCGCGTGCGGATTTCACTACGCGCTACATAAACCCTGCCCCCCCACTCTGGCAAGTGTTGCCTTGCGCATGGCGACGATTTCACGCTTTTTGTACTGATGTGCCGTCTTTTTGTACTGATGTGCCGTCATGATCAAAGCGCATCGGGATCCTTCCCGATCGTTGCGAGGATGCCATGGACATCGGCCCTTCACGGTGTCATGATCGGGAGGCGCACACAGCCCGGAGGAAACGGGTGATGTCTGAACCGACACAGCCGCACGACAGGCTTTTCAAAGGGCTTCTCGACCAACCGGGAACGGCGGGCGCCTTTCTGCGGGAACGGCTTCCGCCAGGGATCGTCGCCCTGCTGACCGACGACCCTCCCGTATTGGAGCCTGGCGAATACGTTGACGCCGCCCTGCGCGGCAGCCAGAGCGACCGGCTTTATCGGGCACGACTGCGGGGCGGCAGCGATCTGTTTCTGTACGTTCTGATCGACCACAAAAGCACGCCAGAGTCCTGCGTCATTCTACAGTTGCTCGGCTATTTGCTGCGCATCTGGTTGCGCGTGAGCGGTGGCACTGCCGGCGCCTTGCCGCCGATCCTGCCGCTCGTGGTCTATCACGGCGCACGGGCGTGGACGGCTTCCGTGTCGCTGCGGGATATGATCGCGGCGCCCGACGTCATCAAGGACTACCAACCAGATTTCCGTTATGTTCTGATCGATCTCGGGCCGATCCCCGACCTGGCGCTTTCGGCGTATCCCCTGACCATCTATCAGTTTAGCGCAATGGGTTGTTGACGGCAGGAATCTGCGTGTGATTCAAGGGGTCTAGCTTTGATGGAAGGGGGACTCAAA
>WOUV01000219.1 GCA_009773045.1 Rhodospirillaceae bacterium
GGTTCACGCACGGCATCCAACGCATCGTCAAAATCATCCAGGCGTGCCTGCCGCTCCCCCGCCTCTGGAAGGCCATTCTAAACTGATGGATGGCCAGCATCGTCCCCAATTCCTGACAAGCATCGCTCATAGATATCCGTCGCCAAACCGTCGAAGCTGCCGTAACGCGCAAGTAGTCCTTGGATGATTGCCGCAACAGGATCCATTTCGATCAGCAGGGCCACGGCCTTGTCTACATTTCCGCGCAACGCTTCCAGCGCACTGCCAGCAGGCCACCCCAACGGCCTTTCCGCGGACAAAGCCATCACGGCCAGATCGGCCATGCGGATATCTGCGGCATCCGCGGGCAACCGAGTTTTGTCACGCATTGTCAAGATCTCGGCCAGAACGGTCAGCAATCCCCCCAGGATACGACCGGCAACCGCATTGAAATCACGCCACAGGTCGGCTTCAGTCTGTCGTCGTTCGATGGGTTGCAGGCGGATGAACAACGCCCGGCTTGCCAAGTCCCCGCGTGTCGCAAGGTCGGGGATTCCGTTCAAGATTATTGGACGATATGCGGAAAACGTCGCCAGTTCGTCATTCGTATAAAGTCTTCGTCCCCCAAGGTCTCCGCCTGTACTTAGACGGCACAAAGAATCGGCTAGATCAGCGGACAAACTCGAAACGTTGTCGAATGCCAGAACGTGATTCCCACGTGCAACGGCAATCAAGTCCCGCTCGTCCTTGGGCGGCTGAAGAATCCCGGCGCCAACGGGGTCAACCAGGCGCCGCAGCATTCGGGAAAATGTGGATTTCCCGGTGCCTTGCTCTCCCGATAAAGCCAAGATAGGGTACGGACCCCTCCCCGAAAGGGCGGCCAATAGCCACAGGACCACCAGGCGGAACCCGCTTTCGTCGGCCACATTGAGAAAAGGCCGCAGTTCCGACACCGCTCCCCGCACGACCGGGGTCGGTAGGGGATGCGCACGACGGGCGCGCATGATCGGCACGGGGGCGGCAGGCTGAATGCGCCAACCCGATAGCGATATCTTGACAACGCGCCAATCGTCTGTTCCCAGGTCCAAGTAAACATGCCCGTCATGCTCAACGACGCGCAGGGGGGCGTCGTGCTTCTTTTCCGAATACGCGGCCTCCGCTTCGCAGCGGCACAGAGCGTCTTCCACGGCGGTTTTCCCGAAGGATCCAGGGCGGGATTGGCCGTTGATGATATCGGGGAAGAGTCGCCCGGCGGTCATGAGCAACCAATTTCGGAAAAATTGAGAGCGAACCGGGTGGTGTTCGTGGTGGTCCTTGACGAGGACAGTGGCGCAGGCGCTATCGCCCCAGTCTTGCCAGAACATAGCGAATGAGCACGCGGTGATTAGCTTGTTCCGTTGAGAGATTTTTTCGACCGGGGCGCTGGTTCGGTATTCCAACGGCGCCTCGTCAGGCGGCGCCTCGTCAGTCGCCGGCGGTTCCCATTCAGGCAGACCATCAAGTTCCCGTTGCGCAGCGGCATAATCTATGGTATCCATTGGGTTCTGTCCTTTTGAGTGCCTGTTGCGAGCAGGCAATCGTTATAATCAAAGCCGTTTTTCTGGCCGCGGTGCGCATTCTACACGTGCACCGCGGCGCCAGAATCCTTCCAGCGGCGTGCAACCGTCGCGGCGGCCCGCTCTCCGGCCTCGTCATGATCGGCAAGGACCGTCAAGTTCTCAATCCCCGGCAGCACCGGGAAGGCGGCCATGTTGCCGGCATCCAACAGTGACCAGGCCGGGTATCCCACAACTATAGCGGTCAGGCACGTCTCGATTCCCTCCCCGATGCACAACCCGTAGGTGATTTCATCGTCTGGAGTCAACCGGACGCAGCCATTGGACTTCGGCCCTAGATATAGCCGGGGAAGATCAACGGCGGCCTTGCCGCTACCGTCGGCGGCCAAGAAAGTCACGTGCACAGATTGCAATTCGCCAGTCGCAACTCTCGTGATCGGCGCAACCATCGCGGGCAGGCGGGTTTTACTCGGCCAATGCCAACAATCCGGGACGTATCGCAGGCAATCATGATCGTATAGATACGCTGGGATATCGGATAGACACAGGCCGCGGCCTGCAAGATATTGTTCTGCAACCGTCCCCTGGATCGGACGGGATCTATTCAACAGGACGCGCACCCGCTCAAGTTTTCGGGTCGCCTCGTCGGCGTCGGCGGCGGTCCGGTTGATCGCAGGCGGCGGCGCTTGCCGGCGGCAGCGGGGGGGGGGGGGGGGGGGGGGGGCGGCCAACCCGTTCTCGCGCCCCAGTTCTCGTTGAACGAGCGTCAGGATGTCACCACTTTCCCCGGAAGAATGGTCATGCCAGAGTCCGGCCTTCGGTCCGGTCAGGACAACTGCAAGTTTTCTATGCGTGCCGAATCGTAGTTCATGAGTGGTGCGGCTGGTTGGCTGTCCCAGCAGCGTCACTACCGCGTCGGCGGCATGGTCTCGCAGATCGGCGGCGATGTCGGCGATTCTCGTTGCGGTGCCCATGGCCGTCATCCGCTGGTTGAACGACGCTTGATCGGTCGGGACGACACCCACTCATCGAGTACGTCACGGCTGTATAACGCCTTGTTGCCAAACATCTCGTATGCATGACCTCAGCCAGTAGTGGCGTACTTTGCTGATGTCGCAACCGTGATTGGGACGCCGTGCACGTTTAAAATGTACTCTACGGCCTGCTTTCTCGTCATGCGCGGGCATAGCGAGAGCGGTGCGGCCTTTGCAGGCCGCTTCTCCTGTTCTATCATGGGTTGTAGCCTCAGGTTGTTATTTTGCTGTCATCGGCCAAAAGCCGGAATATAGACAGAACAGAGCCACAAACACGAACAGCGCGCTCAAAAATCGCCGTACTGGCGATTGTGTCAACATTGACGATAGTTCCAGGATGGGCGTACACCTCCCGATGGCTAATTGCATAAAGTCCCCCGTTGGAGTGACCATTCCCATTGTACAAGCCGATCTCTGCGTACGCGATGCTGCTTGCGGTTTTAATGAGTGCAATGCTTACGAGTGTTGTTCCGTGCGCTCTTCCGTCCGTAATGTTATACTCTGAACAAACGTGTCGCAGGAGTGGCGAATCGGAATAAATCCTCTGACATGAATCAAGCCGCTCGGCGAGATTCACGAGACGGTCAAAAAACGTCCCATGGAACTCAGCGGCTTCGTCGCTGACACGCGACATAGCTCCCAAACGCACGACACTCGCAGCTGTTACGGGAATTGTTTCATTAGCAAAAACTGCGAGTAGCAGCCGCACCATCTCCGGGATGCCGATGTCTGGTGATGATCCAGTCGGACCGCGCTTTCCGTGTGGCACAAGACAAGCCTCACGCAGCGCGCGCCAATACCGCTCCAGAAGGCCACTGTCCATGCCGATATGGCGTGATAGTTCCTCAATTACAATCGATGATAGAGCAATGTGTCGTCTCCATTCCATGGCCGAATTAATGATGGGAATACATTAATTCAGCCTACGGCTGACCGCAAGTGATTTTTGCGGAAACGACAGAAATACTTTCGGGCACGCAGGCCGGCACCCCTCCCCGGAGTTCCAGCCCCTCGTCATGAGCAAGCCGCCGTCATGGCTCCATGGGCGTCGCGGGCGAGCTTATGAGGGTGCAACACTTATCATAGGCATCAACCACCATTACTTGCGTCTCATGGCACTCAAACAGTCGTTCCCCAAGCCAAGAAATAGATTTAAATGGCGTTTCCTCCTTTGCCTCTGCCATTAACTGCAGAATCTCGGCGATGGCTTGGAGGATGTTGTTGCTCAGCATGGCTTTGTTGGCCAATTCGATCGTGAAAACTTTTTCAAGCTCTTCGCGAAGGTTATCGTCGCCGCTCATGGCGTGCCTCCCTCGGCCTCAGTGATCTTCGATTCGAGCAGGCAATGCAGTTCGGCCCGGCAGGCATCGGCCATGTTCACGGCATCGCGGGCAACCTTCAGGGTGGTCGTTGTTGCCTCAAGAAGCTCGCGCACAAGGCGTTGGTATTCCTTCATGCGTTCGTTCAGGTCCACGGTCCGGACGGACTCGTCTTGACGGACCGTACTCCCAGTTTTTTCTTGGCGCGCTCAACGGTTATCCAACACAGCCCGACATTGTGGGATTCACGTTGTATTTTGTCGGTCGTTACAATGCCACGCGACAAAACCTCCATAATGAAAGATTTCGCCCTCTCAACGGCCCAATCGTTCCTGCCCAACCAGGGAACAATCGGCGGCGGGGCGGGGGGAGGGAGCAACGACGGCTGGCCGGCTTGAGTGCGGCGCCATTGCATGCAGAGGGTGATCATGGCGTGGCGCACGGCGGCGGCCTGTTCGGTCCGCGACAAAGAGCAAATGACCAGGGCTTGCCCCTCGTTCAGCCAGTATTCCTTACCAGGGCGGCCGCCCTTGGCGGAGGAGGTTATTTCCACGGTGGAAATAACTCCGTGGGTCTTAAGTTCCGTTCGGTTCCGTTCGATCAACTTGCGGATCATATGCGGATTGGTAAATCTCAGCCGTTTGGCAAGCACCAAGTCGCGCACGCGCGGTTCGTTGTCAATGGTCGTATTCAGGTCGGAAATCGTGAGTCCGGGCAGACTCGGGGTATCGGAAACGTCGTCAGTCATACAAACCCCCCAAGCATGGATGGAACGCACCGCCAACACCTCGCTGGCGGCGGGAGGTTCGAAGCCCAATCGTCTGACAGAAGACAGGGACCAGGCCGGACTTCTTTCCCCGAAGGGTGTTGCATCCGTCCACTCCCGCCATAGCGGGCAACCTGGATGGACTCCAGGCGCAAAAAAGGCCGCGATACTTTCGGGGCGGCGGCCGCTTCTGTTGACAGGAGGGTTCGAAGCCTCCGATCACGACGCTATGCACTTCGGCCTGTGCAGTCAAGGGGAATTTTCTGAAAAAAGGGCATCGCAGGGGGTGACGAGGCATTCCCCGCTCTATCACTGCTTTTCTCCCATTCTGCCTGCTTTCTTATCGTTCACCTCAATCTGCCTATTATTTAATCGTCATCCCTTCGTCATTAGCCTTCGTTGTCATAAATTCAACAGAGGAAGAGAACCTTCGTCATCCTAACTCGTTGAAAACCCCACACTTCCCCTGCGAAGCCTCGTCCCCGGCCTCTACGGCTGTTTCTTGCGGGGGGCAAAGGCACCACGGCAGCGTCGTTCGTCTTGGTGCGGCCTTCCAAGGCCAGGGCCACCCTGGAAGCGATGGCGGTCGCCGCGGCCTTGACCGGATCGGGCGCCAGATGGGCATAGCGCGCCGTCGTCTGGGGTTGGGTGTGTCCGAGAAGCTTGCCGACGAACAACAAGCTCATGCCGCTTGAGGCGCCAATCCCGCCGAACGAATGCCGCAGGTCGTGAATGCGCACTTCCCCCAGCCCGGCGGCCTCCCGGATGGCGTGCCATGTCTTGTTCGGGTTTATCAAATGGTGTCCCTTGCGCTCCCCGACGATGATGTAGGGATTGTCGGGCAGGCGGGGCAATGCGGCCAGAACGCTCAATGCCGGCGGGGGCAGGTGCAAAACCTTAGTTCGCGCGGTGCGGTTGGTCTTGTGATCGGTAATGCGGGCTTCCTGCCGCTCGAAGTCAACCGCGTCCCACGTCAGGGTCATGATTTCATTCAGCCGGGCGCCCGTGAAGATCAGAAGCCGGATCAAGGCCGCGATATGCGGGGAACCTTGCCAGGCGGCCAGGACGCTTCCCAGACGGCTCAATTCTTCCTCAGACAAAAAACGCTCGCGTTGATCTTCGTGATACTTCTCGACGTGGAGGCAGGGGTTGGAATGGTCGGGTCGTATCCCCCACCCCTCGGCCAGATTGAAAAGCTTTGAACAGACGGCAAGAACGCGGTTGGCCTGATAGGGGGTCTGGCGCAAGTCGTGGTGTATGCGGGCGATATCCATGCGCGTGATGTCCTTGACCGTTCGCCGTCCCAGGGCGGGCAGGATGATGGTATCGAACAGCCTTCGATATTCCGCCGCGGTGCGGGGTTTGCACTTGGTCGCCGCATGTTCGGTCAGGAAGCGCTCGGCCAGGTCCGTCATCGTGGGAGCGGCTTTTGCCTCGGCCTTAGCTTCCAGGGGATCGTTGCCGGCGGCGATGTCCCGCAACAAGGCGATGGCCGTCTGGCGCGCCTCTTCGCAGGTCCACGGGGAACCGTGTTTGCCGATGGTGTAGCGGCGTTCCCGTCCCGCGAAACGATAATTGAGGATGTAGCTTTTCACGCCCGCGGGGGTGATGCGCAGGCCGAAGCCTTTCACTTCGCTGTCCCAGAAAATCAGTTGCCGTCCGTCTTGTGCCGGCCCGGCGGAATCGACGGTACGCTTGGTCAATTTCATCTATTTCCTCCCCTTGTTCGCCTTCCCGCCAACGGTCCATGTCAGCAGCCGTGTCAGTTTAGCCGTGTCAGTCCCGTGTCAGTACGCGGGAGAAAATGCCGGCAAACAAGATCCATCATCAGCAAACGTTCATGCGCCGAAAACGCCGTATTTTCAAGGGATTGCGGAAACATGAGCGAACATGAGCAAACATGAGAAAACGGCAGAAACGCTTAAAATGTCTGACTTTTAATCAGCAGGTCCTGGGTTTGATCCCCAGCGCGCTCACCATGTAACAGGTTGAAAAGACTACGTTTTCCAAGGAACACCCCTATGAGCATGAGGAGAACGAGTCTGACAATGGAGTCTGACTGTCAGACTCTTTGGCGTTTTCAGTTCTCTCTGCGTTCAA
>WOUV01000220.1 GCA_009773045.1 Rhodospirillaceae bacterium
CAGCCCTTGCATATAATTTCGATCATGGCCTTCTCCCCGGTTGCTTGCCACAACCTTCTTACCCCTAAATCGTTAAATCTATCTTAAGTGAGGACTCTCATGAGAATATGATGCAATTGTTACGGACCTAGAAATTGCTTGTTGATAAATCTAGCTTGAATGCGATGGTAATTGGTGAATGGGACAAACAATCATAGCGCGCCTTCTGCCTCTCTTCCATCCATGCATTGCCTCCACTTTAAAATCTTTCTGATTCTTTGCGGTGCGGCTTAGGCGAAATGCCTTGGCGTCAGCAACCAAAGAGATGCCTCCTCCCGAGGCTTCAACATCTGCGGCATCCGCCCTCTCCGTCAGCACCGCTGCTGTCAATCCAATATACTTCAGGAAAGCAGAAAGCAAAGCGTCCGTATATTTTGAATACAACTTCTCTTCGCTAGTATCATCCCCATACCTCTCCGGAATCGTCCCGCAAAGCCGAAGATGATCTACAAGAGCCGCAAACCCATCACGTTTTATTTCAGATTCAATTTCGCGTTCGATTCTTAGTGCATCTTGCCCAAAATCATCGCCTATTTTAACTATCTCTTCAATCCAATACGCTCTCCTATTAACAGTTGCCGGCGATAGAGGGACGACGGCATTTTCGATTATTACGCCCATCAAACGACTCCTTTCTCAGATCCCGCCCCGGAAGTGGTTGAGTTATATCAGCAGGTGTCGTCGAACGCACCTTCGCCTGGCGATGCCGCCGTCTCGCCAAGGACTGGGAGCGTACAATCGAAAGCGCTACTGCATGGACCGTCATCGCCCACATCCGCCGCCTCACTCGCCTCTGTGTTGCATCCGTCGCAGAACCTCGATCACGATGCTGGAGTTTTGTTCTCCCAGCCCCAGAGAGACGCACCGACCGAACAGATCCGCTGCGACGGTTGCAACGGGAACCGGCTGGCCTGCCGTCGCCGCCAGGTCAAGGCCATAACACGCATCCTTGTGCCGCCAGCGGGCGGCGAAGTAAACGTCGTCGTGGGCCTCGCGCTTCAGGCGATCGACGTGAGAGCACACCAGGGGGCTGGCCACGGCACCGCTTGTCAGGGCCTCGGCGACAACGGACAGCGGCAGGCCAGCCCGTTCCGCCGTCAGCCATCCCTCGGCCAGGGCGGCGGCCTGAACGGCCCCCATCAGGTTGACGATCAGCTTGTAGGCGGTGCCGGCGCCGACCGGCCCGAAGTGCAGGAACCGCTGACCATACGAGGCCAGAACCGGTCGCGCGGCGGCGATCACCGCCTCGTCCCCGCCCAGCAACAGCGTCAGGCGACGATCGCGGGCGCCATCCGGCCCGCCCGTCACCGGACAATCCAGGAAACGAAGGCCGGCGGCGGCCACGGCCTCGCCCAGGGTCACGACCCATCGGTGGGGCAGGGTCGAACTTTCAATGGCGATGGCCCCCGGCTGCGGCCGGCCCTTGAGCACGCCCTCCTCCCCCAGCCAGATCTGACGCGAAGCGGCCTCGTCGGCGACGATGGCGATGATGACTTCGGCCTGTGCAACGGCCGCCGCCGGCGTGGGCGCGCACCGCGCCCCCGCCTCCACCAAAGCCCGTGTCCGCTCCGGAGTCCGGTTGAAGACGGTCACCGCGTGCCCATCATCGCAAAGGTGGCGGGCCATCTCGCGCCCCATGGTGCCAAGACCAAGAAAGGCAATCCGTGCCATCGGTGTTTTTCCTTACATGAAATTCTCCGGAAGAAAAACTGTTTGATTTCGTCGGCGCCTCTGTCAGGCGGGCGGTGGTGCAAACCAATGCACCGCCAGGCAAACGAGACATCATCAGCGGCGCGACCGTGACGGCCATCGTCGTCACCGATGCCGTGCGGCGCACCGCCCTGCGGGTCGCCCGCACGCGGGGATTGGCCGGATTCACGGTGGAGAGGAGCGGAGAGAAGCGGCGGTTTGCCGAAATTCCCTTTGTCGCCACCGATTGGCCGGCCCTGGTTGGCGAGGGGGCGGTGCGACGGCTTCTCCTCACTCAGGCCGATGTGGATACCGCTTTTCGCCGCATGGGGATCGGCGGCCCGGAACCCTATGCCGCCGCCGCTCCGCCAGAATCGGTGTTCATCGACCTGCACACAGCACTGGTGACTCCGGACACCATCGGCCGCAACCTGTTGGGCGATACCGAATACGGCCTCGTGCAGAAGGGATCGAAGCCGGGGGAAACGGCGCTTTTGATCGCCGCCACGGGGCTTTATTCCTTTCGTGGTTCAGGATTCGTGCGCGGGGGCATTTTCGATCGCATCCAGGTGGTTCAGGATGAAACCACCCTTTTGTTCCGCGATTCCCACTACCGGCGGCTGGGTGCCTTGGCATCGGGTCTGCCGGCGTTCACCGAAATCGGCCTGTTCCGGATCCCGGAGGGCAGCGGCTTTGACCCGGCGAAACCCTGGCGGCTCGAACTTTTGGTGCAACGTCCCGTCGGTCCGATCGAGAAGGCCTACACCAGCTTTTCCCTCACCTATGCCCTGCCGGACCGCTACCTGGAAGCAGCCCCCCCGCGGCACGGACGGAGGAGACGACGGAAAAAGACGAGGCCCCCCTTTGGCAGGCCGTCTGGCGGGAGCGTCTGGGAGAGGTCACGCTGCTCGGCGCGGCGCTGCTGGTGCTGACCGCGCTTTTCTTCTTCCAGGATGCCCTGGTGCAGCGCCCGCTTTTGGCCGATCGGGTGCGGCTTTCATTCCTGCTTTTCACTCTCCTATGGATGGCCAGCTGGAAAGCCTCCTGGGCCTGGAGGGCGAGCGCCGCATCGCGGAACTGACCCTCCTTGATCCGTTCCTGGCGCCCAGAATCCAGGACCTCAAATCCTCGGTCCTGGATGTCGACCATCGGGGTGTTTCCTATATCGTCGAGATGCAAATCCAAAAAGCGGCGGCCTTTTTGAAACGCATCCAGTACAACGCCGCCAAAACCTCTGTTCACCAGATCGCGCGGGGCGCCAAGCTCAATCAGGTCATCGCCATCACTATTACCGACTTCACGCTTTTCAACGGTTTTGAGCATTGCGTGTCCCGGCATGAATCCCGAGAGACGATCACCGGGCAGGTCTTCCTCCAAGACATTCTGCACTGCTTCGTCGAACTGCCCAAGTTCACCAAACCGTTGGCGGAGGTGCGCGATGTCTTGGACCAGTGGATCTCTTTCATCAAATATGCCGGGGATCTGGATGCGGTTCCGGAGACGATTCAAGTGGAACCAATCCGCCACGCCTTCGAGCGGGCAAGGATTGCCACCCTGAGCACCGATGAACTGGAACTGTACGACAAAGCCGGCATCGCCCTCACGGACACCCAGGGCGCCCTCCAACTGGCGCGGGAAGAAGGCGAACAGGCCGGCCGTGAGAAAGGACGACAGGAAGGACGACAGGAAGGACGACAGGAAGGACGACAGGAAGGGGCGGGGAATATTCTGCGCCGTTCCCTTCAGAGAAAGTTTGGCGCACCGCTGGATGCCGCAACAGAGTCAAAGCTTTTTGTCGCGTCGCTGGATGAAATCGAGAAATGGACGGATCGCATTTGGGAAGCGCGATCACTGGACGATATTTTCAAAGTATAATGCCAGCCCAATGTACCGGGAGAGTCCTCACTTAAGATAGATTTAACGATTTAGGGGTAAGAAGGTTGTGGCAAGCAACCGGGGAGAAGGCCATGATCGAAATTATATGCAAGGGCTG
>WOUV01000013.1 GCA_009773045.1 Rhodospirillaceae bacterium
CGATGGAAGCCTTCATCGCCGCATGCAATCCAACAGCCAAACCATTCGTTTGGCGAAAGCGCGAAGTCAAAGGATCACAGCTTAGAGATACTATCGTTAGTTTATGCAATTAGATACTAGCAATAATCCTCTCCCGCCACAAGAAAACATCAGGGTCCTCGAGTGTGCCCGTCGTTTGTTCTTTCCCTCACGTCAAGACTTCCTGGCTTTGGTATTATGCGGAGAAGCCATGGGATTGATCGTGTGATCCGGCCCAATCCCGTCTTTGTGACACGTCTGCGTCTGATATGATCACACCAGGGAATCGGACCCGCAAAGGAAAACGAACAGTGAATGAATCTCCTGCATCGTGGGCCGGCAATGCCGCCATCCACTATGTTCCCGACGAAATGACATCGAACCGTGAACGGCTCATGGGGCGCAACGTCGCCAGCGAAGGCTTCATGCGCGCCTTCATCCGTTACGCCGATGTCAAAACCTTTTTCTGTTATGCCGACACGCCCAAGGCAGCCCAATTGTTTGCCGGCAGTGTGCGGCGCGCACGCGGACAAAAGGATGTGCGCTGGGTTGCGCCCGACCGCCCCGCCATCCTTGGCGAGGCGGGATGTCTGTTTACACCCGATCCAGGCTTTGCCCGTCAGGCCTGGCGCCGGCGCTGGGGGGGCAGCGGGCCTTTCAGCCTGTGTGGCCTGACCCACACCACGGCCTCCCACACGGCCATGGATGCCTTGACCACCCTTTTGACGGCGCCGGTGCAAAGCTGGGATGCCTTGATCTGTACCTCGTCGTCCGTGCACGCGATGGTGACGACCCTTTTGGAAGGCTAGGCGGCGTATCTGCGGGAACGGCTGGGGGCACGGCATGTGCCGATGCCGCGACTGCCTGTCATTCCCCTTGGGATCGATACGGAATCTTTCATTCATCCCCCGGATGTCCGGGCCATCTGGCGCGAGCGGTTGGGGGCGGCTGCGGCGGATGTGGTGTTTCTGTTCATGGGGCGGTTGTCGTTCCACGCCAAGGCCAATCCGTTTCCCTTGTACGTGGCACTGGAGGAAACCGCGCGGCGTTCCCCTGGTCGGCGGCTCCATCTGGTGCAGGCGGGCTGGTTTGCCAACACCTTCATCGAAAAGGCGTTCCGGGCCAGCGCCAGCAATTTGTGCCCGTCGATCAACGTGGTGTTTCTTGACGGACGCCAGCCGGAGGTGCGCCGTGAAATCTGGGCGGCGGCTGATGTTTTCGTCTCGCTCGTGGACAATATTCAGGAAAGTTTCGGCCTGACCCCCGTCGAGGCCATGGCGGCCGGCCTGCCGGTGGTCGTGAGCGACTGGAACGGGTACCGCGACATCGTTCGCGATGGTCTTGACGGTTTTCGCATTCCCACCCTGATGGCCCCGGAAGGCGCCGACTTGGCGGAACGGTATGCTGCCGGTCTCGACAATTACGATGTGTATTGCGGCCTTGCGAGTCAATTCGTGGCAGTAGATATCAATTATTGTGTTACTGCATTTCTTCACCTTATAAACGATCCCGCCCTGCGGGCGCGTCTGGGAGAAGAAGGCCGCCGGCGAGCCGTGGCCGAGTATGACTGGCAGGCCATCATTCCGCGGTATCAGGATCTGTGGGCGATACTGGCCGAAGAAAGGGCAAGGGCCGCCGAAAGCGCCCCGCCCGTTCCGGCCGCACCGCGGGTGCCGGCGCGGCCGGATCCGTACATGATTTATCACGACTACCCGACCGAGAAGGTCGGCCTCGGCCACCGGATCGTTCCGACCCGTTCACTGTCGATGGAGTCGGTCCGTCGCCTGTTATCGTCTGACATGGTGGCCTATGCCCGTCGCTTTTTGCCGTCGGAGTCCGATCTGGAAACGGTGGTGGAGCACGTGCTACAGGACGAAAATGAGGCCGTGTCGGTCGGCGACGTGGTCCGAATGGTTCCGGTCGAGCGGCGCGGTTCTCTTTTGCGGACGTTGGTGTGGATGCATAAATACAATCTTGTGGTCATCCTGCCGCCGTCTGATGAGATGGAAGATTCCTGAAAAACACTTTCTCTCGCAAGGCTTCCAAAAAACACGGCACCTTCGGGGCATGACCCCGATCTTTCTGTCTATCGCCCCATGGAGCGCGGCTTTTTCCTTTGCGCCATCTTATATCTCTCGCATGGATCACATATCTCTTAAGCATGAACTGCTCATGTAATACTTTTCCTATCCATAATATCAGTAGCAAATTTCTTGTGATGTCATATAGACATGACCAGATAGACATTGGTGGAACGGTTCTGTTGTCCTGGACGGGCGGAAGACGGGAAGGAAGAGAAGGAAAATCATGCGCATTGTTGGTGGAGGCGGGGGAATTCTGCTGGGCGTACTGGCGCCAGGCGTTGTGTGGGCGGGGCAGCCTCTGCCCTGGCAAATAGGGCTTCAGCCCGCGGCATCCCCCGTCATGGAAGATGTCGTCGCTCTCCACGGTTATGTGTTGATCGTCATTATCGGTGTGGCCTGTCTTGTCATGGGCCTGTTGGGGTTTGTGATATGGCGGTTCAACGCCCGCCGCAACCCAACGCCGGCCACGTGGTGCCACCACACGCTTCTTGAAATCGTGTGGACGGTGGTTCCGGTCTTGATTCTGACGGCGATCGCCGTGCCCTCGTTTCGGCTTTTGTACCGTCAGGATCACATTCCCCCCGCCGACCTGACCCTTAAGGTGGAAGGGCATCAGTGGTACTGGAGCTATGCCTATCCCGATCTCGGGATCAGCTTTGATGCCAACATGGTCGAAACCGATCAACTGCAAGCGGGCGAGCCGCGTCTGCTCACCGCCGATGCGCCGGTGGTGGTGCCGGTGGGGCAGGTGGTGCGGGTGCAACTCACCGCCGATGATGTCCTGCACAGCTGGGCGGTGCCGGCGTTGGGCGTGCGAACCGATACCGTGCCAGGTCGGCTGAACGAAAGCTGGTTCCAGGTGAAGGAACCCGGTCTTTATTACGGCTTTTGTGCCGAATTGTGCGGGGTGCGCCACGCCTACATGCCGATCGTCGTCCGGGCCGTGCCAGAGGAGGCGTTCAAGGCCTGGGTGCAGGAGCGCAAGGTTGCGCAGAATCCGTCGCCGCAACACGGGAATCCTCCCCTATTCGAGATCTCAGCACTTGATCCGGAGAGTGATCCCTCGCTGATGGAGGACTGTCACCGGGTGAAGGGGGAGAAGCCCTTCGGTCCGCCGGAAGCAAACGACGGATGTGTCTACTTCCCCCCCCCGTACGTACTACCCCCCGCGGAAGCCCCCCGGATGATGCCCGGAGGATGACGGTACAAGCCGCGTAAAAGGCAGAAAAAATCGGAACCGCAGGCAGAAAACATGGAGTCACGTGATGTCAGCCCACGCCGCTGAACAGGATCATCGCCCGGCCGGTTGGCGGCGGTGGTTGCTTTCGACCAATCACAAGGATATCGGCACCCTGTATCTCGTGCTGTCGGTCACTGCCGGGGTCGTGGGAGCAGCGATATCGTTTCTCATCCGGGCCGAATTGCAGCAGCCCGGTATGCAGTTCCTGGAAAATCAGGAACAGTTTTATAACGTTCTCGTCACGGCCCATGGCGTGATCATGGTGTTTTTCGTGGTCATGCCGGCCTTGATCGGCGGCTTTGGCAACTGGTTCGTGCCGTTGATGATCGGGGCGCCGGACATGGCCTTTCCCCGCCTCAACAACATCAGTTTCTGGCTGCTGGCGGCGGCGCTCGTTCTGCTGGTCGCTTCCGCCAATATCGATCAGGGACCGGGAACGGGATGGACCGTCTATCCCCCCCTCTCGACCAGCGGGCATCCGGGGGCGGGGGTTGATTTTGCCATTCTTGCCCTTCATCTTGCCGGCGCGTCATCGGTTCTGGGGGCGATCAACTTCATCACCACCATTCTCAACATGCGCGCCCCGAACCTGACCATGATGCGCCTGCCGCTGTTCGTATGGTCCATGCTGCTGACATCGCTGTTGCTGGTGCTGGCGATTCCGATCCTGGCCGGAGCATTGACCATGCTGCTGACCGACCGCAATTTCGGCACCACCTTTTTCAATCCGGCGGGGGGGGGAGATCCCGTTTTCTATCAGCACTTGTTCTGGTTCTTTGGTCACCCGGAAGTCTATATCATGATTCTTCCGGCCTTCGGAATCGTCAGCCACGTGGTGGCCACGTTCTCCCGCAAGCCCATCTTCGGCCACAAAGGCATGATTTATGCCATGATGGCGATCGCCGTGATCGGTTTTATGGTATGGGCGCATCATATGTTCACGGTCGGCATGAACGTGACGGGACGAGTGTATTTCACTGCGGCGACCCTGGTCATCGCCGTGCCGACGGGCGTCAAGATATTCAGCTGGATCGCCACTCTGTGGGGGGGATCGATTCAGTTGCGGGTGCCGCTGTTGTGGGCTTTGGGATTCATTTTTCTGTTCACCGTCGGGGGCGTCACGGGCGTGGTGCTGGCCAATGGCGGTTTGTCGGTTGCGCTGCATGACAGTTATTACGTCGTGGCCCATTTCCATTACGTGCTCTCGCTGGGGGCGGTGTTTGCCATGTTTGCCGGCTTTTATTACTGGATCGGTAAGATGACCGGTCGCCCCTATCCCGAGGGGCTGGGGAGGCTGCATTTCTGGCTGACCTTCATCGGAGTGAACCTGACATTCTTTCCCATGCATTTCATGGGTCTTGCCGGCATGCAGCGCCGGGTACCCGACTATCCGGACGCCTTTGCCGGATGGAACCAGGTGGCCTCGACCGGCGCCTGGATCAGCGTTGCGTCGGTGCTGGTGTTTCTTGTCGTGCTCTGGCGTATCTTCAGCGCGCGAGAAAGGGTTGCGGCCAATCCGTGGGGGGAAGGCGCCACCACTTTGGAATGGACGGTGCCCTCGCCGGCCCCGTTCCATACCTTCACCCATCAGCCGGTCATCGAGGCGTCCCCCGCCCCGCACTGGCTGAATGACGGAGCCTAAGGGTCCCCGTCATGGAAAGACAAAAAGCCTTGCGCCGCCGCAAAATCCTGACCGTTGCCGGAACAGTGACGGGAATTGTGGCCATGATTGGCGTGGTGGCGGGGGCGGTGCCGTTCTATCGCTGGTTCTGTCAGGCGAGCGGTTATGGCGGAACTCCCAAAAGAGTGCCAGGCCTCGTTTCTTCCGGGCCGAAGGCGGCGGCGCCCACCCTGACCGTTCGTTTTGATGCCAATATCGGCAAGGACTTGCCGTGGTCGTTCACTCCCGCGCAAGGCCAAACGGAGGTGCGGCCAGGGGAATCGGTGCTGGCGGTTTACATTGCCCGCAATATGGCATCCGTGCCGGTGACGGGCACCGCCACGTTCAACGTCACGCCGGCCAAGGCCGGCCCCTATTTCAACAAGATCGCGTGTTTTTGCTTCAGGGAGCAGACTCTGGCCCCCGGTGAGGAGGTCGCGATGCCGGTCACGTTTGTCGTGGATCCGGCCATTGCGACCGATCCGACGACATCTGAACTGACCACCCTGACGTTGTCCTATACCTTTTTTCGATCCCCCGGCAGTGATGCAGGTTCCTGACCTTCAGCGGAGTTCGTTATGAGTACTGTCACGCACACGGAGTGCCTGCCCGCATCCCATCCGTTTCACATGGTTCGTCCCAGCCCGTGGCCGATGGTGGGGGCCGTCAGCGCCCTTGTCCTGGCCCTTGGGCTGATCACGATGATGCACAACCATGGGCCTTGGCTGCTGATCACGGGTGTTCTTCTGATTCTGGTGACCATGGCCGGCTGGTGGCGTGATGTCATCCGCGAGGCCGTTGTCGAGGCCGCCCACACTCTCCCCGTCCGCCATGGCTTGCGGGTTGGGGTGGGGTTGTTCATTCTGTCGGAAGTGATGTTCTTCGCCGCCTTCTTCTGGGCGTTCTTCCACAGTGCCCTTCTGGTGAGTCCCTCGGTCAGTGTCTGGCCGCCTGCGGGCATCCAGCCGCTCGAGCCGTGGGGCGTGCCGTTCCTGAACACGCTGATCCTGCTGTCGTCGGGGCTGACCGTGAACTGGGCGCACCACGGGGTGCGTGCCGACAAACGCCGGGTCGTGGTGATGGCCTTGCTGGCGACGGTCGCGTTGGGGGGACTGTTTTTGTTTCTTCAGGCCTATGAGTATGGCCATGCCGCCTTTGCGTTCCACGAGGGGATCTATCCTTCGGTGTTCTATATGGCCACCGGCTTTCATGGATTTCACGTGATGGTGGGGGTGTGTTTCCTTTCCGTCACACTGGGACGGGCCATGCGGGGGCAGTTCACCCCGGACCACCATGTTGGTTTCGAGGCGGCGGCATGGTACTGGCATTTCGTTGACGTGGTATGGTTGTTTCTGTTCGTTTGGATCTACTGGTGGGGGGGCTGATTTTCTGGAACGTTTTGAAACAAGTTCTGGTGTCCTGGGCAGGAGGGTGCTAGCGTCCTTGGAAAGGGAAGCCTGTTTCAAGCCATCGCCATGTCCATCCGCCTGCTGCCGCCAACCCTGATCAACCGCATCGCCGCGGGCGAGGTGGTGGAGCGCCCTGCGGCGGTGGTCAAGGAACTGGTCGAAAATGCCCTTGACGCCGGGGCGGGCCGCATCGAGGTCGGCATCGCCGACGGGGGGCGGGCCGCCATCACGGTCGTCGATGACGGAGGGGGCATGACGGCGGAGGAATTGCCTCTGGCGGTCGAGCGGCATGCCACATCGAAACTTCCCGATGACGATCTGGTGCATATCACCCACCTGGGCTTTCGCGGTGAGGCGTTGCCGGCCATCGGGGCGGTGGCGCGCCTGGCCCTAACCAGCCGGTGCCATGGCGCCGACAGTGCCTGGAGCCTTGCGGTGACCGCCGGCGCGCAAGGGAACGTGGCGCCGACCGCCCATCCCCCGGGCACGCGGGTCGAGGTGCGGGATCTGTTTTTCGCGACGCCGGCCCGGCTCAAGTTCCTGAAGGCGCCGCGAACGGAAGCCGGTCATATCCGCGATGTCATCGAACGGCTGGCCTTGGCCCATGCCGGGGTGGGCTTTGCCCTGACCGACGAGGGACGTTCCGTCTTGCGGGTGCAGGCCGGCGGACCCGATCTGGAACAAAGCCGCCAGGGCCGGCTGGCCGCCCTATGGGGCCACACGTTCGTGGACAACGCGGTGTCCATCAAGGCCGAACACGACGGCATGACCCTGGGCGGGCTGGCGGGCCTGCCGACCTTCTCGAAGGCCGCGGCAACCGCTCAGTATCTGTTCGTCAACAACCGCCCCGTGCGTGATCGTCTGCTGGGGGCGGCGGTGCGCGTGGCCTATCAGGATGTGCTGGCGGGCGATCGTCACCCGGTCGTGTGTCTGTTCCTGACCGTTGCGCCTGAACAGGTGGATGTCAACGTTCATCCGGCCAAGGCTGAAGTGCGCTTCCGCGACGCCGGGGCCGTGCGCAGTCTGCTGATCTCGGCCATCCGCCATGCCCTGGCCGAAGCGGGCCATCGCACGTCCTCCACGGTGAGTCTTGCGGCGCTGGGGCGCTTCCAGGGGGGGAGCACGGCGGCGACAGGCAGCCGGTCCATGGGGGATGGCGCCCCGGTGCCCTCGTTGTTGCGCGAGAGCCTTGGCGTTCAGGCGCCGCTGGAGGGGGTGCCGGTGCGTGCGGCAGGGGGGAGCACGGCAGAAAACGAGGAGAACATCGCTCCCCCCCCGGATCTGCCGTTGGGAATGGCGCGGGCACAGATTCACAATACCTATATCGTCGCTGAAACCGCCGATGGTCTGATTCTGATCGACCAGCACGCCGCCCACGAACGCCTGGTGCTGGAGCGCCTGCAAACCGCGTTCGAAACCGCCACGGTGCAACGGCAAATACTATTGATTCCGGAAGTGGTAGAAATGGATGAACCGGCGGCGGAACGGTTGATCGCGCGGGCAGAGGACCTTTCCGCCTGGGGGCTGGTGGTGGAGGCCTTCGGACCGGGGGCGGTGGTGGTGCGGGCCGTGCCGGCCGTGCTGGGGGAAACGGATGTGCAGGGTCTGGTGCGGGATCTGGCCGATGATCTCGCCGCCTGGGAAACGGCCTTGAGCCTCAAGGAGCGACTCCAGCACATCTGCGCGACCATGGCCTGTCATGGTTCGGTGCGGGCGGGCCGGCGGCTGACGGTGGCCGAAATGAACGCTTTGTTGCGGCAAATGGAAACAACCCCTCGCACCGGCCAGTGCAGTCACGGACGTCCCACCCATATTGTGTTGAAACTGCACGACATCGAGAAATTGTTCGGGCGACGCTGATCGCTCCCGGATACGCTTTAAAAGCGCATCAAAAGCGCATCGCTACGGCCTGCACCACGTGGGGCAGGGCGCGTACCGTGTCGAGCAGGGACCCCGCGATGGGCTGATCCACCTGCACCAGCGCAATGGCTTCCCGGCCCGGGGCCGTGCGGCCAAGGTGAAACGTCGCGATGTTGACGGAGGCCTCCCCCAACGCGGTGCCGAGCCGGCCAATGAATCCCGGTTTGTCCTCATTGGCCACATACAACATATACGGTCCCACTTCGGCCTCGACCGGAATGGCATTGACGGCGACAAGACGCGGGCGGCTGTCGTGAATCACCGTGCCGGCGACACAGCAGCTGCCCTGTTCCGTGATCACCGTCAGTTGAATCAGGCTGTGATAATCGCTGCACGTTTCGCTTTGCGATTCCGTTACGGTGATGTTGCGCTCGCGGGCGATCACCGGCGCATTGACCATGTTGACACTTGCAAGAGTCGGGGACAGTACGCCTTGCAGCACGATCTGTGCCAAAGGCCGGGTGTTGAGGCGGGCCACCGCTCCGGCAAATTCGATCCGCACCGCCGTCAAACCGGTGCAGGGAAGCTGGCCGGCGAACAGGCCAAGCTGTTCAGCCAGTTTCATATAGGGGCGCAGGCGCGGGGCGTCTTCGGCGGACACCGACGGCATATTGAGGGCATTGGTGATGGCGCCGTGAATCAGATAATCGGCCATCTGCTCGGCCACCTGCACGGCCACGTTTTCCTGGGCCTCGGTGGTGGAGGCGCCGAGATGAGGGGTGCAGACCACCTTGTCGTGACCAAACAGGGGATTGGCGGTCGCGGGTTCTTGTTCGAACACATCCAGGGCGGCTCCCGCCACCACGCCGGATTTTATGGCCGCCAGCAGATCCCGCTCCACCACCAGCCCCCCCCGGGCGCAATTGATGATGCGCACGCCCTTTTTCATCCTGGCAAAGGCGCTCGCATCAAGGATATGACGGGTGGCCGCGGTCAGTGGCGTGTGCAGGGTGATGACGTCGGAGCGGGCGAACAGTTCGTCCCGTTCCACCTGCTCGATGCCGAGGGCGCCGGCCCGCTCGCGCGACAGGAACGGGTCATGGGCGATGACCTTCATTTTCAGCCCCAGGGCACGGTCGGCGACGATGGAGCCGATGGTGCCGCAACCGATGATGCCAAGGGTCTTGCCGTACAGTTCCACCCCCATGAAGCGGTTCTTTTCCCACTTGCCGGCGTGGGTGGAGGCATTGGCGGCGGGAATGTCACGGGCCAGCGCCATCATCAGGGCCAGGGCATGTTCGGCGGTGGTGATGGCGTTGCCAAAGGGAGTGTTCATGACGACGATGCCGCGGCTGGTGGCCGCGGGCACATCCACATTGTCAACGCCGATGCCGGCCCGGCCGATCACTTTCAAGGTGGTGGCCGCCGCTAGAAGATCGGCGGTGACCTTGGTCGCCGAACGGATGGCAAGGCCGTCATAGGCGCCAAGAATGTCTTTCAACGCCTCCGGCGTGAGACCGGTTTTGACATCCGCCGTTACTCCCCGGTCCTTGAACACCTGAAGGGCGGCGGGACTCAGCTTGTCGCTGACCAGAACCTTGGGCATGTGGGAGAACTCCTTGGCCTAGTGCGCCGCAACCTGGGCGGCGGCCCAATCGAGCCACGGGCACAGGGCGGCCAGGTCGGCGGTTTCCACCGTTCCGCCGCCCCACAGGCGCACCCCCGGCGGCGCATCACGATAGGCGCCGATGTCGTGGGCAACGCCTTCCCGGTCGAGCAGGGCGGCCAGTGCCTTGGCCGTCGCGGCCTGGGCCGCGGGATCACGGGTCGTGAACCACGGCGCGACGATCTTGAGGCAAATGGAGGTGCTGGAACGGATGGCCGGCGTTTCGGCCAGAAAGGCCGCCCAGGACGAGGCGGCCACCCATTCCGCGATCACCTTCAGGTTGGCCTGGGAACGGGCGATCAGGACCGGCAAGCCGCCGATCGATTCGGCCCAGGCAAGGGCGGCGAGTTGATCCTCGACCGCGAGCATGGAGGGCGTGTTGATGGTCTCGCCCGTGAAAAGACCTTCGATCAGTTTGCCCCCCGAGGTCAGGCGGAAGATTTTCGGCAGCGGCCAGGCAGGGGTGTGGGCGTGAAGCCGCTCCACCGCCCGCGGCGACACGGCCAGCATGCCATGCGCCCCT
Organism: Rhodospirillaceae bacterium; assembly: GCA_009773045.1. Lineage (GTDB taxonomy): Bacteria > Pseudomonadota > Alphaproteobacteria > Rhodospirillales > Rhodospirillaceae > WOUV01. Next base: position 10,461 of record WOUV01000013.1, read on the forward strand.
TCGCCCCCCAGCACTTTTTGCCACGACCAAGTGACGACATCGAGCTTGTCCCACGGCAGTTCCATGGCGAAGACGGCCGATGTGGCATCGCACACGACAAGCCCTTCCCGGTCGGCGGCGATCCAGTCGCCATCGGGCATCCGCACCCCGGATGTGGTGCCATTCCAGGTGAATACCACATCGCGTGTCGGATCCACCTGCGTCACATCCGGCAAAAGGCCGTAATCAGCCCGGAACACGCGGACGTCTTTCAGCTTCAACTGTTTGACGACATCGGTCACCCACCCCTCGCCAAAATTTTCCCACGCCAGCATGTCCACGCCGCGGGGACCCAGCAGCGACCACAGCGCCATCTCCACCGCCCCGGTGTCGGAGGCCGGCACGATGCCAAGACGCCATTCCGCCGGCATGCCCAGGAGGGCGCGGCTGCGGTCGATCACGTCGCGCAGGCGGGCATGGCCGGGTTTTGCCCGGTGCGAGCGGCCAACCAGCGCCCCGCTCAACCGGTCCAGGGACCATCCGGGCGGTTTGGCGCAGGGGCCGGAAGAAAAATTGACAGTGTTCGGCCGCACGGTGGGCCGCGCTGGAAGACTCATGATGTGACCCCCCTTCCTTGCAGAAGGAACGCGGCCCGTTGGGGAGCCGTGACCCGGGGGCAGATACTAGGCGCCCCTCGTGCGGGCGTCAACCGCGATTCCTTGTTATTTTCGGGGGGCCTCCCTTGCGGGCTGCGGCAGGACGTGCCATGTGACAACGGCAAGCCGAAGACGGGATCATGGGGAGGGGGAGCATGTCCACCGGACCATCGTTTTGCATCCTGCCGCAGCGGGGCGTGCTGGTCGTGGGGGGGGAGGAGCGCCATTCCTTCCTCCAGGGATTGATATCAAACAGCATCGCTCCCGTGGCCGCGGGCGGTGTCGTTCATGCCGCCCTGCTGACGCCGCAGGGAAAATTCCTGCATGAATTTTTTGTCGTGGCGTGGGGGGAGCAGGTAGTGCTGGAAGCGGAGGCCGAAAGGCGTGCCGATCTGCATGCCCGTCTTGCGTACTTCCGGCTGCGGGCAAAGGTCACCCTGGCCGTAGCCGAGGCCGAAGATCGTGTGGTGGCGGTGGTCTTTGGTCTGGGGGCGGCGGAGGCGTTGGCGGTTGCGGCACAAGCGGCCCAACAGGTGCGCCCCCTAGCCGAAGGCGTGGCATACCGTGATCCGCGGCTGGCGGAGGCGGGCGTGCGCCTGATCGGAAGCCGGTCCTGCCTTGAGGAAACACTGAGCGCCGCCGGATGCCGCGAAGCCGCTCCACAGGCCTATGACCGGTGGCGGTTGACCCTTGGCCTGCCCGATGGCAGCCGCGACATGGTGGTCGAACGTTCCGGGATTCTTGAATGTGGCTTCGAAGAACTGAACGGGGTTGATTTCAACAAGGGCTGCTACGTCGGCCAGGAGGTCATCACCCGCAGCAAATACCGCGGCGTTCTCAAGAAACGGCTGATGCCGGTTGCCATCGACGGCCCGGTTCCAGACCCGGGCACGCCGCTCTGGCTGGAGGAACGGGAAGCAGGTGAAATGCGCTCGGCCGTGGAAGGGATTGGTCTTGCCGTGCTCTGGCTCGATGCCCTGGCGGAAGCGCAACGAACCGCCCGGCCCATACACACCGGCTCCACGCGCCTCACGCCCCGCCCGCCCGAGTGGATGATTCTGCCTTCCGGGCCATGACGATCGCCATGACGATCGAGGTTCGAACAAGGCTCGGCTCGAACAAGGCTCAAAGGGATCCTTCGTACAGGCTTTCCAGCCGTGCGCCATGCACCTGCCGCACCACGTGCCGGCGCACCTTCAGGGTGGGAGTGAGCATGCCGTTTGCCACCGAAAAAGGCTCCGGCACAAGAATGAACCGACGCACCTTCTCCAGCGGCGACACCGACCGGTTGACGCGATCCACCGCAAGGCCGATGGCCTTGCGGAAGGCCGGCTCGTCGACCATCTGGGCGGGGCTGCCGCCATGGGTGCCGATCCAGGCCTTCAAGAAGTCCTGATTGGGCACGATCACGGCCACAAGATGCGGGCGGCGGTCGCCATGGACCATGGCCTGGCCGATTTCCGGCTCCAGGGTCAGAAAACCTTCCATCCGTTGCGGGGAGATGTTGTCTCCTCCGGAATTGACGATGATATCCTTTTTGCGATCGGTGATCCGCAGGCGCCCCATGGAATCAAAGGCGCCCACATCGCCGGTATGGAGCCATCCGTCGGCGTCGATGACCGTGCTGGTCGTGTCGGGCTGGTTCCAATAGCCCTGCATCAGCAACGGTCCACGTACCAGAATCTCCCCGTCATCGGCAAGACGCACGGAAACCCCCTCAAGGGGGGGTCCCACCGTGTCAAGGCGCATGGTCCCGGGCCGGTTGCAGCTGACGATGGGGGCGGTTTCGGTCTGGCCATAGCCTTGCAGAACGCGCACGCCCAGCGCGGTGAAAAACAGCCCGACATCGGGGTTCAGGGGCGCGCCGCCCGAGATCATCGCCTTTAGCCGCCCGCCGAAGCGGGCCGCCACTTGGCGCCGGACGAGACGATCGAGGAGGCGGTCCGTCAGGCGTTGCGCGAGGGAAAGGCTTGCCTCTGCCTCGTAACGCTTCTGCCCCAGGGCAAGGGCGTGGTGGAACGCCCGTGCGCGCAAGCCCCCCTCCCGCGCCACGGCCTGAAGCATGCGGGTGCGCAGCAGCTCGTACAACCGCGGCACCGCAGTCATGAGGGTCGGGCGCGCCTCCAGAAGGTTACTGGCCAGCCGCTCGATGCCCTCGGCGTAATAAATCTCGGCGCCGATGGACAGGGGAAAGAACTGGCCGGCGGTATGTTCATAGGAATGGGACAGGGGCAGGAACGACAGAAAAACCTCGTTCTCCAATCCCAACGTGTTTAGAATGTCAAATGCCCCTTGACAGTTGAACAAGATGGCGTGGTGCGACAGCATCACGCCCTTGGGGGCGCCGCCGGTCCCGGACGTATAGATGATGCAGGCGGTATCATCGCCCGTGACGGCGGCGAGCGTTTCCGGCATTCCTGTTTGATCGTCCCCGGCCACCATTTCGGCCCAGGGGATCAGCGGCACGGGGGATGCGGCGGACCCTTCCATCAGAATCACCGTGCCGTGCGTCACCGCCGGCAACAGACGTTCGGCAAGGGCGGGGGTGGAGACGATGACGACCTTGGGCGTGGCATCGTTCAGGATGTGCCGGTGATCGGCCGTGGTGTTGGTCGTGTAGGCCGGCACGGTGATGCCGCCGGCGGCCATGATGGCGACATCGGCGATCAGCCATTCGGGCCGGTTTTCGGACACCAGCATCACCCGGTCCCCCTTTTCCACCCCGAGTCGCCGCAAGCCCCGGCCAAGGGCGGCGGCCATCATCGCGGCGTGCCGGCCGGTGAGCGGACGGAACAGCCCTTCGCGCTTTGCCCACAGGAACGGACGCTCGCCCATGCGCCAAGTCTGGTCGAAGAACATGGCGGCCAGATTGGGCCAGGCGGCGTATCGTTCAGGAGCGGGCATGAGGAGACCTCCAGGGGATCACAAGGAACCCGGAACAGGCCCGGTGGGGCGCCAGTTTCAGGCGTCGGGGCCGATCAAACGGGCGGCGTGATGGCGGATATGGTCTTCCATGAACGTGCTCACAAAGAAATATCCGTGATCATACCCTTCGTGACGGCGCAGGTGGAGTGGATAGCCCGTTTCCTGACAGGCGAGTTCGAACATGTGCGGGTGAAGCTGCACATCCATGAACGGGTCGGCCATGCCCTGATCGATCAGAATGGAAGGGCGGTTCGCCGCATCGGCGATCCGGCGGACAAGAAAGGTGGCATCATAAGCTTCCCACGCGCCGCGGTCGGCGCCAAGATAGGTGCTTGAAGGTCTTTTCGCCCCATGGCGACAAGGTGGCCGTCGCCACCGGCGCAAGCGCGGAAATGGAGGCATATCGGTCGGGATGGCGCAGGCCGATCACCCAGGGCGCCGTGTCCGCCCATGGAATGGCCGAAAATCCCCTGACGCTCACGCCGGACGGGGAAATTGGCGGCCACCACCTCGGGCAGTTCCTGGCTGACGTAGGTATACATCCTGTAATGCTTGGCCCACGGCTCTTCGGTGGCATCGACATAGAATCCGGCGCCGATGCCCACTTCCCAGTCATCGCTTTCGCCGGGCAGGTTGCGTCCGCGCGGGCTTGTATCGCAGCTCACCAGCATCAGACCGGCCTCGGAAGCATACCGGATCGCCCCCCCCTTGATCATGGCGGTTTCCTCGGTGCAGGTCAGACCGGCAAGGTAGTACACGACGGGCACAAGACGCCCCCGCAACGCCCGGGGAGGCTGATAGACGGCAAACCGCATGGGGCCGTCGGTGACGGTTGACCGGTGGGAATAATACCCGATTCTGCCGCCGAAGCACTTGTGCTGACTGATGGTGTGGATGGCCGTATGCATGGATTGACTCCTCTCTGCCGCCTGCCACCGTACAATACCGTGGGGGGGGTGGGGAAGGGCAAGCGAGGCCTTGCGGAACCTTCAATCGACAAACCGCACCGTGCATCCCCAAAAATCGAGAATGGGGTCAAAAAACCTTGGATTCAGTCCGGACACTTTTTTTGAAAATTTCCCGGGACCTCATAGAAGAATGTCCTGGCCTTCAAGGTCAAGGGCTTCCCTCAAAAGGAACCAATCTTGCGCGCGCCCTGGCAAACCCCAACGCAAACACAGCGGCAGATGCGGAAAAGCCCGCACCAGGATGCCCGCCCGCCCCAGCTGTTCATAGACGTCACGCGCCCTCTCGCAGACGACGAAACGGAACAGATCGGTGCCGCCGGTGACCGTCAGACCCGCCGCGGTCAGCACGGCGTCAAGACGGGCGGCGGCTGCGTGGAGACGGGTTCGCGTCGCGGCCTGCCAAGCCTCATCGGATAAGGCACGGATGCCAAGACGCACCGCCACACCCCCCACCGCCCAAGGTCCCAGCGCCGCTTCCAGCCGCGCCGCGAAAAGCGGTCCGGTGATGGCAAAGCCCAGTCGTACCCCGGCCAGGCCGAAAAACTTGCCAAAGGAGCGCAACACCACGATTCGTTCCGGAAGGCAGGGCGGATGCGGCACAAGCGGGATCACACTCACGTCCGGCCGCACATCCGCAAAGGCCTCATCGACCACCAGAAGACGTAGCGTCCGCGTCAGCGCGCACAACGACTCCGGCGGATGGCTCCGTCCGTCGGGATTGTTGGGGTTGACCACCACCGCCACCGAGGCCCCCACGGCGGCGATGTCCGTCAGGGAGTTGACGGGCACCACCTCATGCCCGGCGGCGCTCCAGGCCGCGGCATGCTCGGCATAGGTGGGTTCGAGCACCGCCACCCGCAAAGACTCACGACCCGCCAGATACGGCAGCCACTGAATCAGGGCCTGTGTTCCCGGTGCCGCCACCACGGCGGTTTCCGGTCCGGCGCCATAGCAGCGGGCGGCGATGGCGCATAAGGTCCGGTGCTGGTCGGCAGCGGGCAGACGGGTCCAATCTTCTGCCGTTTCCTCCGGGATCGGGTACGGCCAGGGATTGATGCCGGTGGACAGGTCAAGCCAGGGCCGTCGTCCGAATTGCGCCTGTGCCGCGGACCAATCGCCCCCATGCCGGGGCATGACAGGACAGGTGTTCATGAGGGGAGCCGCTCGACCCGCACCGCGGTCACCTTGTATTCGGGCGCATGCACCTGGCTGTCGCGGTAAGGGGATGTCAGGCGGTTCACCCACAGATCGGGGCGGTGGAAGGTGGTGAACACGTCTCCGGGCTTGATCCGGTCGCTGATGTGGAGCGGCAGCACCGCGCGGCCATGGCGGCTGTGCACGCTGACCGTCTCGCCCTCGCGCAGGCCCAGCCGCGCCGCATCCGCCGGGGCCATGTCCAGGGTGTCACTGGGGCGTAGCCAGGCGTTGGGAGTGCGATAACTCATGGTGCCCGCGTTGAAGTGATAGAGTGTGCGGCCGGAATTGAGCAGCAACGGATAGTCCGTCTCGCACCGTTCCGGCGTTGGCGTGAAGGGAATGCACGCCAGGGCCGTTCGCACGCCATGGGCAAAGCGTGCCTCATGCAAAACTGGCGTGCCGGGGTGGTCCTCATCAGGGCAGGGCCAGGGAAGGCTCTCCCGCTCCAGGCGGGCATAACTCAGGCCGGCGCCGGCGGGCCAGAGCCGGCGGACCTCGTTCCAGATGGCCTCGGCATCGTCGAACTGGAAACCCTGCGGCGTGCCCATGCGCGAGGCCAACTGCTGGAAGGGCCACCAATCCGGCCGCGCCATGCCCGGCGGCGCCACGGCGGTACGGATGCGCTGCACCCGCCGATCGGCGTTCATGAAGGTGCCGTCGCGTTCGAACACGCTCGCGGCCGGCAGAAAGACATGACCAAAGGCCTTGGCCGTCTCATTGAGGAACAAATCATGCACGATCACGAGGTCCAGCCGCTGCAAAGCCCGACCCGTCTGGTTGGCGTTGGCGAGACTTTGAGAGATGTCGTAGCCGACGACCCACAACGCTTTGACCGTGCCGGCCGCGGCGCCGTCCATCATCGCCATCAGATCAAGGCCAGGGGTGGACGGCAGCGGCGCTCCCCACACCGCCTCAATGCGGGCCGCGGCGTCCTTGAACGACTGGCCGCCCGGCAGGGTGGCCGGTTCGCAGCCCATGTGGGCCGCCCCTTGCACGTTGTTCTGGCCACGCAACGGGTTGACGCCGCAGCCGGGCTTGCCAAGATTGCCGGTCAGCAGCGCCAGGTTGATCAGGGTCATCACGCCCTCGGTCCCGTGCACGTGCTCGGTCATGCCCAGACCATGCAGGCCCATGGCCGGCTTGGCGGTGGCGTAAAGGCGGGCGGCGGCACGGATGTCAGAGGCCGCCACACCACACGCCGTGGCCACCGATTCGGGTGTGTAAGCGCGGATGAAGGCGCGGTAGGGGTCGAAAGCATCCACCCGCCGGGCGATAAAATCGGCGTCCACCAGGCCCTCTTCGATGATGGTGGCGGCCATGGCGTTGAACAGCGCCACGTTGTGGCCGGGCGTGACGGCCAGGTGGACGGTGGCATCCTCAGCCAACTCGATCCGGCGCGGATCCACCACGATCAGCCTCGCGCCCCGGCGCACGGCTTGCTTGATGCGGGATCCCACGACCGGGTGGTTCTCCATCGGATTGGCGCCACACAGCAAGAGGGTCTGCGCGCTCTCGATATCATCGAACGTGTTGGTGGCGGCCCCCGTGCCCAGCATGGTCTTCAGCGCCTTGGCGCTGGGGGCGTGGCAGACGCGGGCGCAGCAATCGACATTATTGGTGCCCAGCACGACGCGGGCGGACTTTTGCGCGAGATAGTTTTCTTCGTTGGTGGCGCGGGCCGACCCCAGCACGCCGATGCTGTCCGGGCCGTGACGTCGGGCGATCTCGCCCAGCCGATGCGCGGTATACTCCAGCGCCTCGTCCCACCCCACCGCGCGCCACGCGCCGCCATCATCGCGCAAAAGGGGAGTGGTGATGCGGTCCGGCGCGTGGTTGAATGCGAAGGCATAGCGTCCCTTGACGCACAGATGACCATGGTTGACCGCGCTTGGCGCCGGGCGGATGGCAACCACCCTGTCGTCCCGGCTGCCCACCTCCATCTGACAGCCAACGCCGCAGTAGCCGCAGGTGGAGCGGGTCCAGCGTTCCGGGGACACACCGCGCTTGTCGAAAATGGCGCCGGTCGGACAGGTATCGGCACAGGCGCCGCACGCGGTACAGCCGCTGCCCAGCAGCGACCGTCCGTCGCTGGGGGCAAGAAAGGCGTGGGCGCCGCGTTGCCAGATTTGCCAGACGAACTGGCCCTGCACCTTGTCGCATATGCGGACGCAGCGATGACACTGGATACAGCGCTCCATCGCAAGGCCGAGATAGGGGTGCGTGTCGTCCTGGAACACCGGCCGGAGGGCGTGCGCCGCGGAGTCGTTACCGCCGGCCACGATGCCATGGCGGGTCAACAGACGATGGAGCGGAAAATCGGGTTGCCGGCCGCCGCCGGAGTGTCGGCGGCCAGCAGCGACAGATGAGTCTGCTGCAACGCCAACAGGGCCGGGGTGTCGGTTTGGATGACCATATCCTCGACCAGCATCGTCGCGCAGCTTGCCACCGGTCGCGGTGCACCGTCCACCTCCACTAGGCAAAGCCGACAGCCGCCATGGGGCTTCAGGCGGTCGTCGTGGCACAGATGCGGGATCTGCCTGCCGGCCCGCAGCAGCGCGTGCAGCAAAAGGGTTCCCTCCGGAAAGGAGAAAACGTCCTCCGCGCGAAGTCCGCCAGCCCCCGGCCATGGCCGCACAGACTGCCGGCGGCCAGCGCCTCCACCAACGCGCGCCAGCGGGCGCCATCCCCTTTGATGCCGGCCTTCGCGTCGGCGGACATGCGGGCCAGTTCGGCGCTGCCCAATCGGCAGGGCGTACATGTGCCGCAGCTTTCCCCGGCGCCGAAACGGAACACCTCGGCCATCAGTTCGGCGATGGAGGTATCATCGGCAAAAGCGATCACCCCGCCATGCCCCACCGCCCCGCCGATGGCCTGCATGGCCTCGTACTCCAGGGGCGTATCGAGCAAGGATGGCGGGATCAGCCCGGCCAACGGCCTGCCGACCATCACGCCCATGAGCCGGCCCCGTCGCAGACCGCCCCCCAGATCTTCGACAATCTGCCGCAGGGTGATGCCAAATTCCACCTCGTACAGACCAGGCCGCCGAAACAGGGAATTGAGCGACAACAGCTTGGTCCCGCGACTGCGCCCATGGCCCAGCGCCGCGTAAGCCTCGGCGCCATGGGTAATGATCCACGGCACGGCGCACAGCGTCTCGACGTTATTGACCAGGGTGGGCGCGCCCCACAGGCCCTGTTCGGTGATCTGGGGCGGGCGCACCCGCACGTTCGGTCGGCGCCCTTCAAGGCTGTTGAGCAGGGCGGTTTCCTCGCCACACAGATAGCTGCCCCGGCCCACCACCAGGGTCAGGTCGAAGGAATGTTCACATCCTGGCAGGGGGTGCCCCAGCCAACCGTGCGCGCGGGCTTGCGCCAAAGCGGCCTGAAGGATGGTTTGGGCGGCGGCGTATTCCTGACGCAGGTAGATGAAGCCCTCTGCGGCGCCAACCGCGACCGCGGCGATCATGCAGGCTTCGATCAGACGGAACGGATCGTCTTCCAGCAACAGCCGGTCACTGAAACTGCCAGGATCCCCCTCATCGGCGTTGACCACCAAGTATTTGCGCGGCGCCTTGGCATCGGCCACCGCCTGCCATTTGCGACCCGTCGGGAAGCCGGCACCGCCACGACCGCGCAAGCCCGATCGGACGATCTGCCCGATCAGCGCGTCTCGTTGCAAAGTCAGCGCCCGCTGCAACGCCTGGCCACCGCCACCTTTGCGATAGGTTCCGATATCGCGCATGCCGCCCGCACCGACATGGGTCAAAAGGACGGCTCGGCGGGCCGTGACAGGAGTTGGGTCGTCATCGCCCCAGGCCGCCGGGCCACGAAAACACTGACCCACGCAGTACAGCGGCGGGGTGTCGCTAGACGCCGCACTCCAGCGTTGCGGGGCATCGTGGCGGGCCGCGAAACAGGCCAATCCCTGGCAGGCGTGGCCGGTCGCGGGCGGGTGCGCAAGGTGATAAAAGCTGGCGGTCGCAAGGCCAAGGTGATGGTGCTCGTGCAGCGACTCCATAGCCTTCCCCCTCGCTTCGAGAACCAGAGACAGGAACCAGCCATTTTCACTATGGGATTGGTTCCAATATGCTTTCTTTCATCGAACGAATAGCATGCGCTGTCTTATAGTTGAACATTGGCCGGAGAGGGAGGGCGGAGTCAACAGGGAAACAACCATTTTCAGGACAACAGAAAACTCTTCGCAAGAGTCCTCTCATTCAATAAAACTGTATCAGTCACATTTCGTTGTTGGAAAAGGACCAGACGGTAAACGGTGGATCACGGCGGCAAGGCCGACCAGAGCGATCGTTCCCAGGAGAATCGGGCTTAGCAGGAACATCGGGCCGGGGTCCGTGAAGAAAACCAGCACGGAATCGCCCCCCGCGGGTGGATGAGTCAGCCGCGTGGCGGCCATCAGGGCGATGGTCAGGCCAACCACCAAGGCGATGGCCCACCATTCGGCCGGCAGGACCGCGTGTAAAAGCAGCGCGGCAGCGCTGGCCAACAGATGACCGCCGATGACGTTGGCGGGCTGGGCAAACGGACTGTGCGGCGCACCGAACAGCAAAACGCAGGTCGCACCGAAGGGCGCGATGAGCAGGGGTAGGTTGCTGCTTTGTCCAAGCCAGCCGATCAATCCGATCGCTACCGTGGCGACGATACCACTTTTTACCCAACACCGGCACGGCGTCAAGGGTTGTTGTCGTTGCAGAAGGTAGCGCAAAATATCCATGCTTGACCTCTCTGAGTCTATTCCTGTTTTGCAGACGTCATGCTTGACGACCCTCAGGCAGGCAAGGCCTGTTCGTCCTTGATCGAGATCAAGAATGAGAGCGGAAATTTGCGGCGGACCAAGAAATCTTCGCCCTTGGGCACAAGCGCTTGGCGCGTCGCACGCATCAAATCAACGCCATGCCGGGAAGGCGTGGTCGTGACGGTCTTCGTTTCGGGAAATAGGCTGCGCCGCCGGTATCGGTGCTCCCGGGATTGTTTGTCAAGGGCACACAATTCACAGAATCGCGCGCGCAAATCGCACAATGGCACCGGCGGTCCAGGCCGGGTGGGAAAACGGCAGAAGGTGACCGCCCTTCGGCTGCCAGAAGATCTCCCCCCTTCCGCCGAAACAGGCTTCGGTCATGGCGGGCGTCACGATCGGATCGGCCCCGCCGGCCAGCACCAGAACCGGCGTCGGTTCGGCGGCAAGCGCGTCTCGGGCATCCTCCGCGCCCAACCAGGAAAGCCCTTCGCGCAACCGCTCAAGGGGGGCCGCCGGGGGAAAAGGCACGGCTGGCGCGCCGCACCGTTCCAGAAACGCGGTTCGGACCGCGGCAGGGTCTTGTTCGAACCGATTCAGCATCCGGTGCAAAACCCGCGGATCCACCCCATGCGGAAAACCGGGACCCGTCACGAAGCGCGTGAATCCGTTCACCGCCACAAGACCCCTCCAGGCCAGTGGCCGCCGCCGCAAAAGCCATAAGAACCCGGTCGAATGGCCAACGGCAAGACGCGGCAGGCCTGTCGTTCCGTCCGCAAACACGTCCCCAAGTTCAAGGACGGTGAGAACGAGGTCGGGCGCCTCTCGGGTCAGAGCGGCCTGCACCGGCGCCCACACGCTTTCTCCCAGTCCCCAGCCGGGGACGACCACCACTTCAAGGGAAGGGGGGATCATGAAACGGCTCGTTGTCGCATTACAGCGGGCCGCGCCATGGTGGAAAGAACGGGAGCGGCAGCCAGCAGGCGACCGATGGCGGCCTCGTCGTGCAACGCATTGAGGGAAAAGCGGAGCCGGCTGGTCATGGGGGGCACGGTGGGGGGGCGGATGGCAATGGTCAACACGCCGTGCTCCTCCGCCAGAATCCGCACCGCGGCCAGTGTCGCGGCTTCATCCCCCAGAATGGCCGGCACGATGTGGGTTGAAGAACCGGCCACGGAAAGGCCCGCCGCCGTCAGGGCACCGCGCAGACGGGCCGCGAGAACATGCACATGCGCCCGCTCCGCCCCTAAAGACGGCACGAGATCAAGGGCGGCATCCATGGCGCCCAAAACCGGCGGCGGCAGGGCGGTGGAATAGAGAAACCCGGCGCAGCGGTTGATCAGATAGTCCCTCAGCCGCCGTGAACAGGCCACATAGGCGCCAAAGCCGCCCAGCGCCTTGCTGAAGGTGCCCATGATCACCTCGACCCGGCCTGGCGCCTCCGCCGCCACAAGACCCTCGCCCCTTGGGCCGAACAGGCCGGTGGCATGGGCCTCATCCACGTAAAAGACCGCCCCGAAACGCTCGGCCAACGTGGCAAGGGGCGCCAGCGCGGCCCGGTCGCCATCCATGCTGAACACCGACTCGGTCATGATGAACGGCTGCCGCCCCACGCCGGCATGTTTGCGCAAAAGAGTTTCCAGATGATCTAAATCGTTATGTCGGAACCGGATCGGGTGCACCCTGGCGGCGGCACAGCCCTGATGCAGGCTTGCATGGATCAGCCGGTCCACCAGAACCACCGGCTCAGCCCCCAGAAACTCGGGGTCAAGCAAGGCTGGCAGAAGAGAGCTGTTGGCCTGAAATCCGGAATTCAAGATCAGGGCCGTTTCGGTGCCCTTGAAGGCGGCGAGTTTTTCCTCGATCTGCTCATGCAGGGGGAGCGTGCCGCAGACAAGACGCGATGCCGTGGCCCCGACGCCATAGGCTCCGGCCCACCGGCTGGCACGTTCGATCAAACGCGGATGTCCCGCCAGCCCAAGGGTATTGTTGGACGAGAAATTCACCAGCGCCCGCCCGCCGCGCCAAACGATATTTCCAGGGCCTGGGCAAAGCGATTGCAGGGACCGCCGGACGTGCCGTGCATCCAGGCGTTCCAGGAACTCTTGCGCTTTCTGGTTCAGATGGTCCATAGCCAAAGTGTGGGGGACGCTTGATCTCAAGGCCGGTGCAATCGACACGCTCCCTTCTCCCTCACGGGGGAAGGGAGACAATGGTTTTGAGACGTGTCCTAGTCAAACAAAGGCGTGGACAGATACCGTTCGGCAAAACTTGGCAAGATCACAACCACCTGCCGGCCGGCCAGGGCGGGACGTTGCGCCACCTCCAGGGCCGCGGCGATGGCCGCGCCGGAAGAAATGCCAACCGGCCACCCCTCCAGTCGAGCGGCCTTGCGAGCTATGGCAAAGGCGGTTTCGTTGCCAATTTGCAGGATTTCATCGATCAGATCGGTCTGCAATACCTTTGGCACGAAGCCGGCGCCGATGCCTTGAATCTTGTGCGGACCAGGGGCGCCCCCCGACAGCACCGGGCTGTCCTCTGGCTCGACCGCCACCACATGCAAGGCGGGATTGCGTGGTTTCAGGCCTTGCGCAAGACCCGTCAAGGTTCCTCCGGTGCCAACACCCGACACGATCACATCGACGATGCCGCCGGTGTCGCGCCAGATTTCCTCCGCCGTGGTCCGAAAATGAGCGGCCGGATTGGCCGGATTGTTGAACTGCTGCAACATGACGGCCCCTGGAAGGTTCGCCACCATCTCCTCGGCCCGTTGGACGGCGCCGGCCATACCGCGGGCCGCCGGAGTCAGCTCGATTTCGGCCCCGAGAAGCTGCAACATCTTGCGCCGCTCGAGCGACATGCTTTCGGGCATGGTCAGAATCAGCCGGTATCCCTTGGCGGCGCACACGAAGGCCAGTGCGATTCCGGTATTGCCAGAGGTCGGTTCCACCAGAACGGCGCCCGGGGCCAACACTCCTTCGGCTTCGGCGGCCTCGATCATGGCAAGGCCGATACGGTCCTTGACCGAATTCAAGGGATTGAAAAATTCACACTTGCCGAGGACCGTGGCGACGCAACCGGCATCGCGGGTCAGTTTATTCATGCGCACGAGCGGCGTTGCACCGATCGTCTCGACGATCGATTCGTAAATGCGGCCGCGAAACTCTTCCGTCCTGGCCGTTTCAAGGGGAGCGGTCATGGAAGGAGATCCTCCCTTCTATCAGGGGTTGTTGCCATAGTGTGTGATGCGTTCCGCATGAGGGTTTTTCTCTCATATGGTGAAATCCAGATTGGCCCGTCCCTCGCTGGGTAAGCCTTCCTTGTAGGCCTTCATGCACAAATCATCGACGGTGATGGCATCGAGCTTGCGCATGACTTCCTCTTGCAATTCACCCCACATGGGCCGGATGACCTGACGCCCCAGTTCCGATGCCGGCAGATCGCTGAAAGCGTCCTCTGGCATTTCCATGGAACGGACGATGCGAACGATCTCGCCGACTGAAATGCGGCGACGTTCCCGCGCAAGGCGATAGCCGCCCCGTGGTCCCCGAACGCCAACCAGAATATCACTGCGCGCTAGATATTGTAGAGTTTGTTCCAGATACCGGCGGGGAATGCCTTGGCGGCGGGTGATTTCCCGGCTTTGCACCGGCTCGCCCCCGGCATGGTAGGCGATATCCAGCACGGCTTCGATGGCAAACAGCAGTTTTTTGGATGGTCTTAGCATGTCTGCTCCCCCGGACGAGTTTCTGTCAACGCCGAAGCGATGCGCTCGGCCAAAGCCTCCGCCACCGCGATTTTCGTCATGGTGGGCCACTGTGCGATGCCCGATGCCGTGATCAGGTGAACGGTGTTGGTCGTGCCGCCGAAGACATCGGTTGAGACATCATTGGCAACGATCCAGTCGCACCCTTTGGCAAGGCGCTTGCGGTGCGCGTTGTCAATCAGCGATTCGGTCTCGGCGGCAAATCCCACCACCAGGGCCGGCCGCCGTGGGCCGGGCTGGCTCAAGGTCGCTAGAATGTCGGGGTTGGGGACAAGCGACAGCACAGGGGGTGCCGCCTTTTTCTTCAGTTTGTGGGAACTGGCGTGTTCCACCCGCCAGTCGGCCACGGCGGCGGCGCACACGGCCACGTCAACCGGCAAGGCCGCCTCGCATGCCGCCAGCATCGCGCGGGCGCTTTCGACGGGAACCGTGTGGACCCCCGCCGGGTCCGGCAAGGCCGTCGGGCCACTCACCAGCGTGACGCGCGCCCCACGCCGGGCGAGGGCCTCGGCGATGGCGTGCCCCTGTCGGCCCGAGGAACGGTTGGCGATGTAGCGCACCGGGTCGATGGCCTCGACCGTCGGGCCGCTCGTGACCAGAGCGCGCCGCCCGGCGAGAGACAAGCACGGCGCCAGAAGGGAGTCGATGGCGGCGAGAAGGTCAGGGACCTCGGCCATGCGGCCCTCGCCTTCCTCCCCGCAGGCGAGCGCGCCGCAGGCCGGACCGACGCAATGCACACCGCGCGCCGCCAGCACGGCCTGATTGGCCTGGGTGGCGGGGTGACGCCACATCTGAACATTCATGGCAGGCGCCACCAGGATGGGCCGATCGGTCGCCAGCAAGGTGGTCGAGGCCAGGTCATCGGCCAGGCCATGGGCCATTTTTGCCAGAAGATCCGCGGTGGCCGGCGCAACCACCACGAGGTCTGCTTCGCGCGCAAGGCGAATGTGGCCCATTTCGGTTTCGTCTTTCAACGAAAACAGATCCTGATAGACCGGTGCGCCGGAAAGAGCGGCCAGTGTCAAGGGAGTCACGAAACGCCCCCCCGCCTCTGTCAGGATGCAACGGACGGCCTTCCCCTGTTCCCGCAATCGACGAATCAAATCCGGCACTTTGCAGGCGGCAATGCCGCCGGCACTCACCAGAAGGATACTTTTCCCATGGATCACGGTCTCGGTCCCGCACATTGTACGACATACAGAGTGTTATTCCAAAATGAAGTCCCCGTCAACCGTCACTCACATTACAGAATGCCACAGGCCAAGGAAACCCCCTCCCCACGCAAGGATACCCTGTGGCACGGCATGGTTCGAAAATGGCCTCGGCGATCCGGGTGCAGGGACAGGGTTCACAGGGACAGGGTTCACAAGGAAATATTGCGCAGAACGGTCACCTGCATGGGTTGGTCGAAAGCACGGCCGCCGTGGGCCGCCGGTGTGCCAAGCCGCGCGTAAGATTCTCGCAAGGCGGGTTTAAGAGCGAGGACGCGCGCCGTGCGCCGGGCGTCTACCGCCACCAGATGGGCACACCATGCGGCAAAGTCCGGATACAAAACAGTGTGCAGATAGGTGCGCGTGCGTTCGGGCGCCAGGCCATGCCTTCCGGCGCCATCGAGGGCCGTCTGGGCCAGGGCGCGGACCGTTGTTTCATCATCCACCGGCTGACAGAGCGCGAAAAAAGATCCCGCCGCCACCGGCTCCGCCACATAGACGATGCCCTGTGCCCGCAACACGCGCCCCGCTTCGGCCAGGGCCTGATCCAGGCTTTCCGGCGGCACATGGTGCAGACTGTTGAAAAACACCACCACGTCCACCGCGGCATCGGGAACCGGCAAATGCGCCGCATCGCCCTGAACAAAGGTTTCCCCCGCGACCGCGGGTTCAGCCCTGGCCCGGGCCAACTGAACGAGGCTCGTGTCGATTCCCAACACCCGCGCCCCCCGCCGGGCCATGAAGCGGGCCAGCGCTCCGTCGCCGCAGCCGACATCGACCACCTGCCGGTCCGGCAACGTGACCAGTTCTGCCAGAACATCACTATTTCGTTTGCGTTCCATCACTTCCGGTTCTCTTCCACTTCAGCATTCGCCTCAGCTCGCGAAGGGCGATCCCCCCGCAAAGGGCCACGATGAATAAGGCAAGCCCCCCCTTGAGCCACAAGGATTGCGGCAGCGTCAAAGCCACCAGCACCACGACGGCCCCCAGAAGCGGCAGGCAAACGCCCAACAGATTCCAAACGATATTGCGCGCCAAACGTCGGCTGGAAAAGGCAGAGGAGACTTGCATGGGATTTCGTATGCTTGTGCCTGAGATTAACCGTCGTTTTGAACGGACAGATTTTTGTCTCGTCAAACCCCGCAACGGCCTTCCCCATATTTCCAGGATATCCCGCATCGTGCAAAGCATATTTCCCGTATGCAATGACCGGGGAGCAGGGCGGTCGGTTAAAGGTGTCTGTTCCTATCATTAGAACGCCCTCCCCCGTGGTGGGGAAGGGGAAGGGGAGGGGAGGAGAGGGGGAAGGATGTTTCAAGTCCGGGCCGTGCGGGGGTCATGGGTTTCGCCCCCATGGTCTCCCCTTTCGGCCCGGTTGAAGCCCCTGAGGGGGCACCCGACCCCATCTTTCCCATCACGGGAGAGGGCGTCGCGTCAGGAACTGCGCTCGAATGCCCTGTGCCGGGGAGAAGATTGCTTTTGCCGGCGAAAAGCTGTACGATGAAATTTTCCCAGAGTGGGTCACGATCGACCTTCGCGACGGAAGGGTACGGAAACGATAGGGTCAAGGGAACACGATGGCACGCGTAACAGTTGAAGATTGCATTCTGAGGGTACCCAACCGGTTCGACCTGGTGTTGCTGGCCAGCCAGCGCGCCCGCGAAATCGGCAATGGTGTGACTCTGACCATAGCCCGGGACAACGACAAAAACCCGGTCGTGGCCTTGCGGGAAATCGCCGAGGGCAGTCTCCCAGGACGGACCGGAAGAGGAGGTGGAGACCCTGATGCCGGAAATCGATTTCTCTGCCGATTCGGCTACAGACGATGCCGCCCTGGACGAAGACGACGATGAAGACGACGACGAAGACGATGATGATGAGGATCCTGAAGACAGCGACACCGAAAACGAGGACACCCATGAGGAGGACGAGGACAACGCGGGTGATGACGTGGCGGTCCTTGCCCTTGACGAGGAAATGGCCGAAGACGGTCTGAACGTGCAGGAAAACGCCGCCG
>WOUV01000221.1 GCA_009773045.1 Rhodospirillaceae bacterium
CGCGCGGCATCCAACGCATCGTCAAAATCATCCAGGCGTGCCTGCCGCTCCCCCGCCTCTGGAAGGCCATTCTAAACTGATGGATGGCCAGCCTATAGGCCGTTCACCACCTCTCGCAACAGGTCCTGCACTTCGGTGGCCACGTCACGGAGAGATGGGTTGTTGATGGCCGCCATGGAGGCAATGGGATCGACGGCAGAGATCTCGATCGCCCCGTTTTCCTTTTCCTGAACGACCACATTGCACGGCAGCATGCTGCCGATCTTGTTTTCAAGCGACAAGGCACGAAAAGCATGCCGCGGGCTGCACGCGCCAAGGATGGTATAGGGACGGACCTCTTCGTTGATCTTTTCTTTCATGGTCTTCTTGACATCGATCGTGGTCAGGATGCCAAACCCTTTGGCCTTCAGGGCTTCGGTGACCTTGGCGATGGCCGCATCGAACGGCAGGGCCAGCGTTTTGTCGAATGTATAGCTCATGAATCGTTTCCTCCGCCATGTCTGTATGTCAAAGTCCGTGTGTCAAATCAGCCCTCCCACGGGTGAGGAGGGATCGGCGTAAAGTTTGCGAGGCATGCGCCCGGCCCGGTAGGCAAGTCGCCCTGCCTCAACCGCTAATTTCATAGCTAGGGCCATGCGCACGGGGTTTCGTGCCTCGGCAATGGCCGTGTTCATGAGAACGCCATCGCAGCCCAGCTCCATCGCCACCGCCGCGTCGGAAGCGGTGCCAACGCCCGCGTCCACCAGAACCGGCACCCGGGCCTGTTCCACGATCAGGCGCAGGGTCACGGGATTGCGAATCCCAAGGCCGGAGCCGATGGGCGCCGCCAGCGGCATGATGGCAACGCACCCCATGTCCTCGAGCCGCCGGGCCATGATCACATCATCGGTACAATACACCATCACCTTGAAACCATCCCGGATCAACTGTTCGGAGGCGCGCAATGTTTCCACCATGTCGGGATACAGAGTCTTCTGATCCCCCAGAACTTCCAGCTTGACCAGATCCCACCCTCCGGCCTCCCGCGCCAGACGCAAGGTGCGAACGGCTTCCTCGGCCGTATAACACCCGGCCGTATTGGGCAGGTAGGTGTAGCGTTCACGGTCGAGGTAATCGACCAGCATGGGCTGTGACGGGTCGGACAGATTGACCCGCCGCACCGCCACGGTCACGATCTCAGCCCCGGAAGCGGCTATGGCGTGGGCGGTTTCAGTGAAATCCCGGTATTTGCCGGTCCCCACTAAAAGACGGGAACGAAAGCGGCGCCCCGCCACTTCCAGAACGTCGTCTTCGGTCTTTGCCGTCGCATCCGCCGCGCCGCCGCCAATGAAATGAACGATTTCCAGCCGGTCTCCTTCGGCCAGAATCGTTTCGGCGTAGGTCGAGCGGGGCACGATTTCCAGGTTGCGTTCCACCGCAACCTTGTTGGAATCGAGCTTGAGACTCGACAGCACGGCGGTAACGGTCATCGGTTCGGCAAATATTTTCGGCTCACCATTGATCAGCAGACGCATGGTCCATTCCCTTGAAGCTCGCGGCGGAGCGAGTATGGGGGGGAAGCTGCCCGGATTCAACGGTTCTGACGATTCCTTCCCTTTGCTTTCCCGATTCCAGGGCCGTGATGCGTTCATGTGCCGTCCGGTCGGGTGGACCCGCGGCGAACAGCCACAGGGGCGCCCGTCCCAGCCGCGGGGCCGGCAGAGCCATCAGGCTTGATGAGCCGGTGCCAAATCCCGTTCCGGTCATGAAGCACATGGCCCCCTTCGGGCCGGCCTCGGGGGCAAAGGTGCGTGATGCCAGAAGTGCCTGCCAGGCCGACCAGTCGCCCGACTCCGGCACAGGCGGCGGCGCCAACCGGAACGTCGGTCCATACGCACGAATCCGCGGATCGTGGTCATCATTCAGGTCAAAGCCCGCCAGCATCGAAACTCCGGGGGACAGGATCTGAACCTGAACCGGTCCTCCATCTTCCCGATGACACACCCAGTACGCCGCCACGCCATCGGCGATGAGCATGTTAAAGGCGCGATACTCCGCTCCCTCACGAAAGCGAAAAAGATCCGCCGCCGCTTGGGCGCTTGCATGCTCCAGGGCCTCCAGCACCAGCGTCCCCCGCGACCGCTTGCCCGCCGCCGGCCCCAGGGTGCCGACCCGGTTCAGAATGGTGGCCATCACTCCCCGGTCGTTCAGGCCAAACCACGAACCACCGGCAAGCACGTCCAGCCCCCCGACCACATCGGGCCGTTCCGGCCAATGGCGGTCCGGCGCGCGCCAGGGACGCGAAACCATCTCGTCGCGATTGGCGGCGATGAGGACAGGCCAATCGTTTTCATTTCATGCCGATTGTTTCCGTGTTTTCAACAACAAAATGACCCACATGGGGGGGGGGAGGTCCCATTTCCCACACCCTCCCTTTGATTCCGGGGCGGGTCACTCTGCACTGATGGTTTTCATGGCCTGATACTGTGTCACCGGTGCAAGCGGTTTCCAGCCCCTCAGCCGTCCCATGGGGCGCAAGCGGGCAACGCTCAGCCGGGTCAGCGTGCCCCCGTGGGTTCCCTGCCAGGCCAGCAGGCGCGCCTCGGCCTCGATCGTCACCGCATTGACGACCATCCGTCCCCCGATGGGCAGAGCCGCCCAGCAGGTTTCCAGAAGGCCGGATGCCGAAACGCCCCCCCCGACGAATACCGCCGTCGGAGCAGAAAGGCCGGCCAGACAGAACGGCGCGCATCCCAACACCCCCTGCAAGCGCGGCACACCCAGGCGAACGGCATTGGCGGCAATGGTGGCAAGGCGCGCCGTGTCCTGCTCCACGGCAACTGCCAGGGTGGCCGGATGAGTCCGCAGCCATTCGATGGCGATCGAACCGGCACCGGCGCCGATATCCCACAGCATTTCCCCGGGGCGAGGCGCGAGCGCTGCCAGGGTGACCGCCCGAATCTCGCGTTTGGTGAGCTGACCATCATGCAAATAGGCTTCGTCCGGCAACCCCGGCGTTCGTCCCCACCCTTGCCGACCTTCATCGGCACGGCATGCGATCGCGAGGGTGTTGAGATCGGCGGTGCGCGTCCCCCCCGGCCATTGGTCGGCCCGGACCGTCACTTGGCGCTCGGCGGCTCCGCCCATGTGTTCAAGCACGGTCATTGGGCTGGGGCCAAAGCCATGCGCCGTCAACAAGGCCGCCACGCGGCCCGGGGTTTCTCCGTTTTCGCTCAGCACCAGCAAACGGACCCCCGGCGCGAAATGAAAGGCCAGCGTCTCCAGCGCCCGCCCGTGCACACTTAAGGTTTCCACCTCCTGCAACGGCCAGCCCAGGCGGGCCGCGGCCAAGGAAAACGCCGAGGCCTGCGGCACCACGATCATTTCGGCGGCGGCGAAACGGCGTGTCAGCGTGGCCCCAAGACCGTAAAACATGGGATCGCCACTGGCCAGGACCACCACCTGCTGCCCTCGGTGGGCTTCAAGGGCCTCGAAAGCGGCCTCCACGCCAGCCCACGACACACAATCGGCCGTCGTGGGAACAAGTGCCGCCACCCGTTCCAAAAGCCGCTTCCCACCCAGCACCACACGGGCCGCACCGATCAGGGTGCGGGCCGCCGGACTCAAGCCCGCCTCCCCATCCTCGCCCACACCCACGACGGCAAGCCAGGGAACCGTCATTATTCAGGCTTCCGGAGGGGAGGTGCCGGGAAGCGGTGTCAGCATGGCATTGACCGCCGCCGCCGCAAGGGCACTACCGCCACGACGCCCACGGATCGTCAGATACGGAACGTCTTGCCGAATCAGGGCTTCCTTGGATTCGACCGCGCCGACGAACCCCACCGGAAAACCCAGAATGGCGGCCGGGCGTGGCCCACCTGCGGCCAGTCCCTCCAAAAGATGAAACAGGGCCGTTGGCGCGTTGCCGATGGCCACCACCGCCCCCGTCAGCCGTTCCCGCCACAGGCTTACCGCCGCCGCCGAACGGGTGGTGCCAAGCTCTCGGGCTAGGGACGACACGGCGGGATCGTTCAGGGTGCACAGAACCAGGTTGCCATATCGGCGGGGCAAAATGCCATGCGCGACCATCTCGACATCGACCAGAATGGGGGAACCGTGCGCCAGGGCGCTCCGCGCCGCGGCACCCACACCGGGCGACCACGCCAGATCGGCCACGATGTCCGGCATACCACAGGCATGCACCAGCCGTATCGCCACATCGTGGAGATCTGCCGGTACCCCGGACAGGTCGGTTTCCGCCCGGATGCGGGCGAAGGACTCACGATAGATGGCCGCCGCATCGTGGAGATAGTTCATATCTCCCTGCCTTCCATGGAAACGTGAAATGTGGGAGAGGCAAACCCTTCCAGATGCCAAAAAACCCTTTGCGCCTATGCCCGCCGGGGACTTTCCGGTCCTCAATCAACGGGTGTTTTGGCTGCCACGTTTTGGCGGGGGTTCATAGGCCAGCGTCACGCTTTGGCGCCGGCTGATTTCTTCCACCCGCCCTTTAAGAACGTCAATGTCCCGGTCATGTTCGATGCGTGCCTGACTGTCCTTGACTGTCGCCACGTCGATTTCGAGTCTGACTTGTCCGGCTTTCAGTTCCGCCACGTCGGTTTCGAGCCTGGCTTGTCCGGTTTTCAGTTCCGCCATGCTGGTTTCAAGTTTGTCTATGCGCCCGCCAAGGTGAATCACAACCTGGCTGATGGCCTCAAGAATTTCTTCCTTGATTGATTTGTCCATCGCGTTTTCCTCCACGTGCACCACCCTATCCTGAATCGACCAGAGGAGTCCATTCACGATTCACCATGCTCGTACCCGTGCTCGTGCTCGTGCTCGTGCTCGTGCTCATGCTCATGCTCATGCTCATGCTCATGCTCATGCTCATGATGATGGTGGTGATGCTCCGCGGCATCGATGCCGATGCCGCGGACGTGATGATGGTGCCCTGTCTGCACGGTCCCGACGGCGGTTTCATAGCCGACGATCTGTTCACGATATTTACAAAGCTGGCAGTTCATGACCGATTTTCCCTTAAGGGTA
>WOUV01000222.1 GCA_009773045.1 Rhodospirillaceae bacterium
GCCTCGCGCGGCAGAACGGCGGCCAGATCCATCAGGTTGGCACTGCAAACGTCCAGCATCGTCGCAACCAGCAGGGCCAA
Organism: Rhodospirillaceae bacterium; assembly: GCA_009773045.1. Lineage (GTDB taxonomy): Bacteria > Pseudomonadota > Alphaproteobacteria > Rhodospirillales > Rhodospirillaceae > WOUV01. The sequence goes on from WOUV01000222.1 coordinate 81, forward strand.
CTTCAGACGCTGCGTCTTGATCGGACTTCCCGTTGATCCTGGCCGAGGTGGCGAACCGCACCTTGCGCGCCGGTTACAAGGACTTTCGCAACAAGACTTCCGTGCTGGCCGGGGAATATCCAAACCTGCTGCCGGTCAACGAGCATGGCGAGATCAAGTCCGGCACATTGGCCGAACTGGCCGAAAGTTACCGCCTGAAGACCTTCGCCCGCCGCATCGGAATCACCCGGCAAGCGTTGGTGAACGATGACCTGGGCGCGTTCGGCGACGACCTGGCGCGCAAGGCCGGGTAAGCCGCCCTGGCGACCGAAGCCGCCGAACTGGTGACGCTCCTGAAGGCCGGTGCCGGTACCGGACCGATCCTGAATGACGGCCTGCCGGTATTTCATACCACACATAGCAACATCGCCGCCGCCGGTGCGGCGATCGGCGACGCCACCCTGACCGTTGCCCGCGTTGCCATGCGCAAACAAACCGGCCTGGCCGGGGGAATCGTTTCCGTGACGCCGCGCTTCCTGATCGTTCCCCCCGACCTGGAAGTCATCGCGGAAAAATGGGTTTGAGTAGCACGAGCCGCTGGTACATCGTGGCTGATCCGAACGAAATTGATGGTCTTGAATATGCCTACCTGTCCGGTGCCGAAGGGGCCGTTGTGGACTCCCAGCCTTCCCGCGACATCGACGGGGTTGACGTGACCGTAAAGATGGATTTCGGCTGCGGCTTTGTCGATCATCGTGGCTGGTATGTCAATGCGGGTGCCTGATCATGCCCACCTTGACCGAACTGACCGAACTGCGTGACGGACTGCTGTTGGCGCGCGCCAACGGCATGCGTTCCGTGACCCATGGCAAAAAGCGCGTCGAATACAAGACCGATGCCGAAATGGCCGCCGCGCTTGGCGCCCTGGAACGGGCCATCACCGCCGGCCAGAATCAAGTGCGCCGCATCTACATCACCGCCGACAAAGGCGTCTGAGGTGCGTACCCCGGAGGTGCGTACCCCGACCGAACAGCATCTTTGAAAGGATACAACGACATGAAGAACTTTGTTCAAACGGGCGTGTTCCTCGACCTGACGGCGCCGCGCACCGTGACCAGCGGCGAAGGCTTCCAGGTGGGAAGCCTTCGCCGTTGCCACCACGAGCGCGGCCAACGGCGCCGAACTGTCGGGCGCCGTCACCGGCGTTTTCGACCTGGCCAAGGCCAGCGGGGAGGCGTGGAACGTGGGTGATCCGGTCTACTGGAACGACACCACCCATGCGGTAACCACGACCGCCACCGCCAACACCTTGATCGGGTGCGCTGTGGCAACCGCCGCGACCGCCGCCACGGTGGGACGGGTGCGTCTGAATGGGACCGTGGCATGACCGGCTGCGCAATTTTGCGCAACCATATTTTTCAACGGGTTAGAGGACGATGCCGCCCCATGGAGGCTCTCACGGCATACCTGGCCATGGTTGGCAACCATGGTGATTTCCACCATAGTTGCCGCCAACGCCACCCACGGCCAGCCAAGGACACGGGAGGACAAATGGCGCGCCGTGACCACCCTGCTCCTCGATGAGGAATGGGGGAAATGGTCGGACCGGGAAATCGGGAGGAAAACGGGGACGGGAAAGACTCTCGTCGGACACGTAAGAGCATCTCTCACTGGCCGTGCGGCCAGTGAGAGGTCCTACAAGACGAAGCACGGCACTATTGCCACCATGGACATGGCGGCCATCAACGCCGATCGGCAGGAGCTTGACCGCCTGGCCGCCGAGGCCGCTGCCGCCAAGGCCGCCGCCGGCGAGCTTGAGAACCTGCAAGCTGAAACAGCCCCCCACCGGGGCGCACGCCAAGGCGTAACGGCACCCAATCTCAAGATAGAGGCCATCCCCGCCCCCTCTGCGAGGCCGGGAACAAGGAGGCAATCCCCTCCTTGTCTGCGAGGCCGGGAACGAGCGCAATTTTGCGCCGAATGAAATCAAGGGCTTGGGGCCGTCACCGCGCGGGGGGAAAATGGCTGATTCCCGAACGATCCAATTTTGGATCGTCCACGCGCGCCTGCGGGGAAGACCGCGACCTGTATGGTGGAAATCACCACACAGATATCGTCCACGCGCGCCTGCGGGGGAGCCGTCATGATTTCCGTGACAGTTGGGGCAAACCATATCGTCCACGCGCGCCTGGGGGGGGGAGACCCCTCAATTTTGAGGAGTCTATATTTTTCAAGGGCCGCCGTCCCCGCGCGCCTGGGGGGAACAGAAATGGCTGATTCCCGAACGCCCCAATTTTGGGGCGTTCACGCACGCCTGGGGGGGAGCGAATAGACTGTCCAATTTTGGACAGTCTACATGGGCCGTCCCTGCGCGCCTGCCTGGGGGAAAAATGGCGGTTTTGCCCACATCCAAAATTGAAGGCCACCCCCGCGCGCCAGCGGGGGAGGGAAATTCGTCACTGTGTCCGAACACAGTGAGAGGTCCTACAAGACGAAGCACGGCACCGTTGCCACCATGAAGACCGCTCACTGGGAACGTTCCCAGTGAGCGGCACTATACGGCACCATTGCCACCCCTCCCCTGCGATGCCACGCACCCGCCGGGCAGGCGAGGCCGCCAAGGTCAATGCGGCAACATGAGGCGCAAAATGACCGCCAGAGTGGCGATGCCCGCGGCAATCAGGCCGCCGAGCTTGACCGTCATCCGCAATTCCATCGCCTTCATGTCGGAGCGGAGCGCGTTCATGTCGGACCGCATCGCCGCATTCTCTGCGGCCTGCCGATGTTCCGATTCGCGGAGTCTGGATTCCTGCCGCTGTTCCGATTCGCGCAAAGCGGCCTTGACTTCGGCAATGGCGGCCATGGTTTCGGTCTTGACTTCGGTGATCGCGGCCATGGTTGCGGCCTGTGCCTCGCGCACGTCGGCCTTGGTGGCGATTTCAGCGGTGGTCATGGCTTCGGCCATGGCTTCGGACACACCAGCGGCCTGTTGGTGATCCAAGCCCGCCGCTTCCAGTTTGCGCGCCAGTTTCAACGTGTCGAAGGCAACGGCAAGCGCCATCGGAAACCCTCCTTGAGACTCCATCCTCCAAACTTGGGCCGGAGAAAAGGCAGTGTCAACGGAGAAACATCAAGGCATGACCCCACCGTGACGACGCATTCCCCGTTCCGTCACTGCTTTTCTCCCATTCTGCCTGCTTTCTTATCGTTCACCTCAATCTGCCTATTATTTAATCGTCATCCCTTCGTCATTAGCCTTCGTTGTCATAAGTCCAACGGCGACGAAGGCAATGACGAAGGCAATGATCGGGATGACGAAGGAATGACGAAACCATGACGGAGATTTTCCCGCCTTCGTCATTTTAACCCGTTGAAACTAAACGATAAATCAGGATATGACGCAAATGACGGAGATTTTCCCTACTTGCTGTTTTCATGCCCCCCCTCTCCATGTCCTAGTTCTTTATTCCTTCTCAAAAAATTCAACAGAGGAAGAGAACCTTCGTCATCCTAACTCGTTGAAAACCCCACACTTCCCCTGCGAAGCCTCGTCCCCTGCGATGCCAAACGCCACCCGATTCGTGGTCCTTGGCCGCTCCCGCTCCCCATGACCTGCGATGGAGGCCGCGCATTGCGCTGCCTTTTTCCGCCGCGTGCTGACACTGGACTGACACGGGCTTTTCGGGAGAGTGAGGGGGAGGGGATAACCTCTTGATTTCCTTGGTGAGCGCGCTGGGGATCGAACCCAGGGCCTGCTGATTAAAAGTCAGCTGCTCTACCGCTGAGCTACGCGCCCGGAGAAGGAGCAAACATAGGAATCTTTGGGATGATGGTCAATAGACTTTGATGA
>WOUV01000223.1 GCA_009773045.1 Rhodospirillaceae bacterium
TAAAGCCCGGCGAACAAAGCGATCAGGAACCCGTATCCCCCCTCCCGGTACCCTTTGCGCAAGACGTAGCATTTGAAGAAGCGTGAAAAAAGGCGTCGCAAATTGGTGGCGAATGTTTCCCGCCGGCCTTCGTTCCGTTGACGTTTGTCGCGCAAATCACGGGCACGGGCGCTGGCATAGCGGTCCAGGCGATGGATCATGTCCGAGATGTCGCGGTCAACATAATGGCGCAACGGGTTTTGCAATCGCGGTCCGCGTGTACCGTGGAAGACCAGGGCGGGATGAACCCGCTCCCGCCCCCATACCTTTGTTCCCTTGCGGCACACTCGTGGACAGGCCGTCGTGCCGTAAGACGCCCCCCAGCCGTGTCGTACCAGCCGGGCGCCGATGTAATTGTCTACCGGGATGTCGTGGATGGCATGAACGCTGGTCGCGATGACGGAGCGGATTTCCCGGGCCAGCGGCGGGTCCAGCCGTTCATCGGCGTCAACCTCGACGATCCACTGGCCACGACAGGCGGCGATGCCGGTGTTGCGGCGGTCCCCTTCAATCTCCCATGCGCCTTCGATCACCTGATCGGCGAGGGCCGTGGCGATTGCTTGCGACCGGTCGGTGCAGCGGTCGAGGACAACCACGATTTCATCGGCAAAACGCAAAGGGGCAAGGCAGTCGGCCAACTGGTGCTCCTCGTTATGCGCAACGACAAGAGCCGACAGAATGACCGGAGACCCGGAAACGGATTCCGGCACGGCGACGGTCATGGCGTTTCTCCATTTCTTTCAAGACGAAGGCTCCTCCACAGGCGCCAAGCGGCGGCCTCCGCCATTTCCACGGAAAGGGAATCCATCAGGCTGTCCGCGGTGCGGTGATCGTAATCCGGAGAACGGATCATCTCGGCAAACGGAACCGTCGTGCGTACCACGCTCCCCTTGAGGCCCCAGGGAGCATAATGACTGTCCTCGCTTGGGCCAAACAAGCCCAAAGTCGGGATATCCGCCGCCGCCGCAAGGTGCATAAGCCCCGAATCGTTGCCCGTTGCAGACAGGCATAGGCGGTCAAAAGATCCACCGTGCCGATAAGATCGATGCGGCGTTCCGGGGGGATGGCGTCCAGTACGAGCTGGCCTTGCGCCCGTTCGCCCGGGGCGCCGAACACGGCGACGCGCGCCTCGGGCAGGATGCCGTTCGTGCCGGTCAGACGGTCGATAAGGGTGGCGAAGTTTTCCGCCCGCCAGATCTTGGCCCGCCAATTCGCCGTCGGTCCGATGGCCAGGATGGGCGATGCTCCGGCAAGCAGGCGATCGGCGGAGGTCTGATGGACGGGCAAGGTCCACAACCACGGTGTGGGCGGCTGTGGCAGGTGTAGCACATCGGCAAGCTGGCGCACCCGGTGCACCGAAAGAGAACTTTTCCCCAAACGATACCGACGCCCGGCCACCAGCAGCCAGGACAGAAAAGATCTTCGCAAATCAACGACGATATCCCAGCGTGTCCCGATGCACGCACTCCACAGCCGGACCCAGTGGCGAGCATAGCGGCCCTTGGTGAGGGGAAGAATCCGCTCAAGACCCGGCACGGCCACGAACAGCGGCGCGGCGGGGCGCCCGCAGGCTATCGTGATCCGGGCACCCGGATGTCTGCGCACGAGATCATCCAGCAGGCCGGTCGAAAGCACGGCATCGCCGATGCGGGTGGAGGTGACGAAAAGAATACGCATTAGCCTTCAGGGGGACTCATGATCGGAATCACAGAGGGAGCGTGGGGGAAGGCCGCGCATTCCCCACAACAAAAACCGCACCGCGGGGGAGGCGCGGCCTCCCCCGTGCCCCCTCGATTCCTCGTTCTTTCCTTCTTTCAACGGCATTCTGCCACGCTTCCATATTTCAGGCGGCGTTTTGAATGTCGTGCAAAAAATGCTGGACCTCGTTCTTCAAGGTCACCGATTGCCGCAACAACTCGCCCGATGCCTCCAGCACCTGATGGGCCGCGCTTCCCGTTTCCCCGGCCGCCTGGGACAGGCCCTCCACGTTGCTGGAAACCTCCTCGGTACCGACGGCGGCGCGTTCGACATTGCGGGCGATTTCCTTGGTGGCGGCGCTTTGTTCCTCCACGGCGGCGGCGATGGCGGTGGTGATCGTATCGATCTGGCCGATGGTGCCACCGATGTTCTGGATAGCCTTGACGGCGGCATCGGTGGCCGTTTGCACGGCGCCGATCTGGGTCGAGATTTCCTCGGTGGCCCGGGCGGTCTGGTTGGCGAGGCTTTTGACCTCGCCCGCCACCACGGCAAATCCCTTGCCGGCATCGCCGGCCCGGGCGGCCTCGATGGTGGCATTCAGCGCAAGGAGATTGGTCTGGGCGGCGATGGAGTTGATGAGCTTCACCACCTCACCGATCCGGTTGGCCGCCTCGGCAAGACTTTGCACCATGGTGTTGGTCCGGCGCGCCTCGTCCACGGCGGCGTTGGCGATCTGGGAGGATTGCGACACCTGGCCGCTGATTTCGCCAATGGATGCGGACAATTCCTCGGCGGCGGAAGCCACCGTCTGAACATTGGCGGAGGCGCCTCCCGCGGCGGAAGCGGCGGCGGAGGCTTGGCGCGAGGTTTCCTCGGACGTTGCGGACATGGACTGGGCGGTGGCGTGCAGTTCGTTGGAGGCGGCCGTGACCCCCTGCAACACATCGGAAACGCTGGCGTTGAAGACGCGCGCCCGCTCCTCGACGAACGCCTGGCGTCGCGCCTTCGCTTCCTGTTCGCGCCGTTGTGCCTCGGCCATCTGTTCGTTGCGGATCATGTTGTCCTTGAATACCTGAACGGTGGTGGCCATGGAACCGATTTCATCCCCACGCCCGGCCCCCTCTATGAGGACTGTAAAATCTTTGTTCGCGAGGTGCTGCATGGCCGTGGTCATGAGGGCGAGCGGGTGGACGATGCCGCGCACGATCAGGATCACGCTGGTCAGCGTGGCGGCAAGCAAAAGGACGACCAGACTGCCGATGAACAGGAACGAGGCCCGGGCCGTGCCAGAGAGGGTGTCCGCGAGAATCGCGAGATCTGATGCCAAGCGGTCCTCGACGGTTTTCATCCGGTCGATCTTGCCCGTCATGGTGTCGAACCACCGGGGGCCTCCACACCACCGGTATTGCCGGCTTCAAGGCTGCCCACGGCGAGCGCCTCCATGCGTTTCACCTCCTCCACCGTCTGGCCGCTGACGGTCTCGCGTAGGAAGGCGGTTTGCGCCGGCGTCGCGAAGGTCTGGAAGTGGTTCAGAAAAACGGCCTGCTCGGCAATCAGGGCGATGAAACGCTGATACAGGGCGGGGGCGAATTTTTGTGCCGCAAAACCGCCCGACCCGGTGGCCCGCTCCAGCCCCATGCGTTCTTTTGCTTCGATCAGCCCCACATAGGCAGCGATGGCGTTGGACACGCGCCCGTTGGGGCTGAGGACCATCATCTGTTTGATCACATCGATCATATGGGCAATGGTTTCGGTATAATAGCCCGCGCCCTGAAGAACGGTCAGTTCCTGGGCGGTGACTTGGTGCCGTTTGGACGCCAGTGCGTTCACGGACGCATCGGCCGTTGTCGCGATCTGGTGCAGCTGGGGGTCATATTCCTTGAAGGGAAAGGCGGCCAGGAAGGACTTCAGTTTGGAAAGACTCGCATCGGTTTCACGCCTCTGGCCTTCAAGCCGGTCCCCGA
>WOUV01000224.1 GCA_009773045.1 Rhodospirillaceae bacterium
CAGCAGCGCAACCGGCGACTGGCCGCTTTCCTTGAAGTCCGAAACAAGACAGCCGATGCCGACGGCAAGGCTTTCGGTGTTGGTGTAAAGAAAGGCCGTCCCCATCAGGCCAAGAGTAATGGGGCCGGCGATCTCGATCACAACCCCTTCCTCCTCCTTGATGTTGAATCGTTGATTGATGACATCGGAAGGAAGGAAGTGCATCTCCTTCACCGCCAGGGCGACGTGTTCGGGCGCAAGCTCACCGCGCAATCCGGCCCGTTGGGCCAGCATCGCATTCACCCCTTCGGCCAGGATCACCACATCGGCCCGCACCGTGCCATTCTCGCGGTCGGTCTGAACACCGATGACACGGCCCGAGGAATCTTTCACCAGGCCGGTGACGGTGGTTTCGCAAATGACCATCGCCCCCGCCTCCCGCACCTTGCGCGAGAACCATTTGTCGAAGGGTGCGCGCAGGATGGTGTAGCGATTGGGCTTGTCCTCGTTGAAACTTTCCGAACGATAGTGGGTGCCAAGATAGGACTGGTCATCGAGCATCCACAGCCTTTGTTCGATTATGTGCCGTTCCAGGGGCGCGTCGTCCCGAAAGTTGGGAAGGATCTTTTCCAGCGCGTCGGCATAAAGAATCGCGCCCTGCACGTTTTTCGATCCAGGATATTCGCCTTGTTCAATCTGCAAGACAGAAAGCCCGGCCCGCGCCAGGGTATAGGCCGCGGCGTTGCCAGATAGTCCCGCGCCGATGACGATGGCATCGAAAGTTTCAACCATGTTGCGTGTTCTCCTTCAGGAAAGGGCGGCAGGAAAGGACAGCGCGGCGCGGCGCTGCACGAAGGCCGCGGTCAAGGCCGGCAGGATCGTCAGCGCATCCCCGACAATGCCAAAATGGGCGAACGTGAAGATCTGCGCTCCGGGATCGGTGTTGATGGCCAGAATGGTCTCCGCCCCTTCCACCCCCACCCGGTGCTGTATGGCGCCCGAGATACCGGCGGCAATGTACAGCCGGGGTCGGATGGTCCTGCCGGTCTGGCCGATCTGGCGATCGGTGGCGGCCCATCCTTTTTGGACCAGCGGGCGCGAACAGCCCTGCTCCGCCCCCAGCACCGTCGCCAGATCGCGCACGAGACGCAGGTTTTCCGGCGCGCCCAATCCCCGTCCCCCCGCCACCACGATGTCGGCATAGGTCAGCATGGCCTTATCGCGGGGATCATCGGCGATGAAGTCGAGCACCTTGGTCACGATGTCGTCTTCGCGCATCCCCAAAGGATGTGCGACGATGCGCCCCCACCGGCTGACATCGGGACGGGGGCTTGCCATCACGCGCGGACGGACGGTGGCCATCTGCGGACGACAGGCCAGGGTGTGGATGGTACACAGCAAACTGCCGCCAAGGGTGGGACGGGTCGCGGCAAGGCCGCGCGTTTCCGGGTCGATGGCAAGCTCCGTGCAGTCGGCGGTCAGGCCCGTGGCCAGCGCCGTCGCCACACCGCCGGCCAAGTCGCGGCCCAGTGTGGTGGCGCCCAGAAGAAGGATCTCCGGCTTGCAGTCCCGCACGAGATCGGTCATCGCCCGGGTAAAAGGCTCGTTGCGATAGGCCGCCAGCACGGGATCCTCGACCAGATGCACCACATCGGCGCCATGATGAAAGGCCGCGGCAATCGCCATGCGGGTGGCCTCTTCCGGCGGTCCCAGCACCACCCCCGCCAGTTCCACCCCCAGGGCATCGGCGAGGTGGCGTCCTTCCCCCAGAAGTTCCCAGGACACGGGGTGTACCGTTCCGCGTTCCAGCTCGATGAAAACCCAGACGTGGCGATAGGCCTTCAACGTTTCAGGCAACGGGGCCGTCCGGCGGGGGGGCACGGGGGCTGGGTCATGGCGTGTCTCCGGCCCTCATGCAGGCGGCTTCAAGGTGTGGCCTGGCGGCGAACAGAGTTGCCAGGGTGGCGGCGGCCAGCGTTTCCGGGGTCTCCGTTCGGGCCTGCGGGGATCATTGTCGCCGCGTCCTTGCGGGGTTTGGGGGCGAACACCTTTTTCACCACCGTCGGCGAGCCTTTAAGGCCGCACTTTTCCAGTGTGGCGATGCCGGCCTGAAGGGCGCTCCACACTGTGACTTAGGTGCGGGCGGCCCGGAACATGTCGGGCATATCGGGGTAGCGAATGGGGGTGGTTCCTTCAAGCATGGTGATGAGGGCAGGCAGGCGCGTTTTCAGAACCTGCACCCCCCCTTCGGCCCGCCGCTCCACCACGATCGTGCGGGTGGCACGGTCAAGCGTGCGGAGCGCCGAGACATAGGTGAGCGGCTGGAACCCCAGCCGCCGGGCGATGCCGGGGCCGACCTGGGCCGTATCGCCGTCGATGGTCTGCTTGCCGGCGAACACCAGATCGACCGGCCTTTCCCCGGCCAGCTTCTGGATGGCCGAAGCCAGCGCGAACGAGGTGGCCAGGGTATCGGAGCCGGCGAACAGGCGGTCGGTCAGCAGCACCGCATGATCGGCCCCGAAAGCGACGGCCTTGCGCAAGGATTCAACCGCCATGGGCGGCCCCATGCTCAAGACCGTCACCGTTGCACCGAATGTGTCTTTCAGACGCAGGGCCTGTTCCAGGGAAAACAGGTCATATGGATTGATGATCGACGGCACCCCTTGGCGCATAATCGTGTTGGTGACCGGATGCACCCGGATCTGGGTGCTGTCGGGAACCTGCTTGATGCAAACGATGATGTTCATGGCAAACCGGCCTTGTGCTCTTTCC
>WOUV01000225.1 GCA_009773045.1 Rhodospirillaceae bacterium
AAGGAACGCCGGCGCGCCATCGTGCTGGTCTCGCACCGGGGATCGACCCTGGCCTTGAGCGATAAAATCATGCTTCTGCGCAACGGGACGGTGGAAGTGTTCGGTCCCGCGGCCGAGGTCATCGCCAAGCTGCAAAAGGCAACGGCCTCAGTACCGGTAGCGGTTCCAGGGTGAGAAACATTCAAAACAATCCCGCGACAGCACTCCCCCATTCACAATCCGGAGGAGGCCAGAAGGAAATCCAAAAATGGAAGGATCGGAAACGGAACTTTATGAAAAGTCCAAAATCAGTGGCTGTATACGGGCGGGTGCATGGATGCTGGCAGTGTTCTTTGGTTTGTTGACCGTGTGGTCTCTCACGGCGGATCTTGCTGGAGCCGTCATGGCGCCCGGTGTCATTGTCCCCGATGGCAAGCGCAAAACGGTTCAGCACGTCAGCAGAGGAACCATCACGGATATTGTCGTCAAAGAAGGGCAGGCCGTGACCAAAGGCCAGCCGTTAATGCGACTCGACGAAACCCAGATCCGGGCCAACCTGGAAATCGTCGGAAACCAGTACGTGGCCTTGCTGGCGCGCGGAACGCGTTTGATCGCCGAATAGAACAACCTTCCCGACCTTCTTGACACGACCAGCAATGACATGCCTGCTCTTGGCGAAGCGCTGCGGCAGGAAAAGGCGCTTTTCGTCACCCGTCTCGCGACGCAACAGGGACAGATTGCGGTGTTGAACGCCCGCCTGCGCCAGTACGAGGAAGAAATCATTGGCAACGAGAAATTGGTGAAGGCCTCGCGTCAGCAGCTTACATTGCTGAAGGACGAACTAGTCGGCATCGACGAGTTGTATAAAAAGGGTTCTGCTGCCACAAGCAAAGTTCTGCAATATCAAAGAACGGCCGCCGGCCTTGAAGGCGACATCGGCTTCCGCCAGGGCGAAATCGCCAAGCTGCGCTAGAGGATCGTTGAAGATCTGCGCGACACGCAAATCAAACTGAAAGAATTCAAACAGCGTCAGACCGCGGCCCGGGACGTTCTCAGCCAAACCACCATCACGGCCCCGAGCGATGGCATCGTCATCGGCCTTTCCCTGGTCACGGTCGGCGGCGTGGTGGAGCCTGGCAAGCCCATCATGGACATCGTGCCGTTTCAGACCGATATCGTGGTCAGCGCGAAGTTTTCTCCGCTCGACATCGACGAAATCAGGCTGGGCATGCGGGCTGAACTCCATCTTTCCGGGTACGCGGGCGGGGCAACGCCGGCCATGAATGCAGCCGTCATTCATATCGCCGCCGATCGCATGACCGATCCGCAGACCGGCATGCCCTATTATGACGTGCACCTGCGTCTTCCCCCGGAAGAGGTGGCCAAGGTGGCGCCCATGGCATTGATCGCGGGCATGTCGGTTGATGTGGTTCTGCCCGTCCAGCCGCGGACGCTGTTTGCCTATCTGGTCGATCCTTTGCGCAGCCGGTTGCGCAAGGGCATGCGGGAACGCTGAAAGAAATCAAAGGAGCACGGGATACCCCATTAATTTTCTGAGAGTCCTCACTTAAGATAGATGAGAGTCCTAACTTAAGATAGATTTAACGATTTTGGGGGTAAGAAGGTCGTTGCAAGCAACCGGGGAGAAGGCCATGACCGAAGTGATATGCACGGGACGCGGGCGGCCGACTCTGTGAAAAACGGGAAGGTTCGGGGATTGCAACGCTCTCGCTGCACGGCGTGCGGATGCAATTTCACGGCAGCGCGAGGAATGCCGGCGGCGGCGGCGGCGTGAGCGACCAAACCCTTGACGCCTCCGCCGCCTGACGGCGCGGCGCCCCCCGCGTCCTGAGCATCCGTCAAGACTGACGCGCAAGGGGTATGAGGCCCTGGGAGATCAGGCCGGCACAGTCCTTTCCCCCTCCGGCAGAATCCGGACTGCGGGCAGCAGACGGAAGAAATCCGTTTCCTCAAAGGCGGTGCGTTGGCGTTGCAAGGCAGCGGCGGATCCAGCCGCCGTAGCCCGCCGCAAGGCTTCCACCATGGGCAGACCCTGCAACAGACTCCGCGTCAGGGCGCCCAGGAAAGAATCTCCACTGCCAACGGGATTGTCCGCCTCCACCAGCGGCGCCTCCGCCCGCCAGACCGCTTCTGCCGTGACGGCCACCGCTCCGGCCTGTCCCAGGGTAATGACGACCGTTTCCACCCCCCGGCGCTGTACCTCATGGGCGGCGGCCACGGCCTCGGCAGCCGTGATGATGCGTCCGCCCAACAGTTGCCCGACCTCCTCGGCGTTGATCTTGATTCCCTGAGGCTGCCCGGCAACCGCCCCCGCTAGGGCCTCGCCACTGCTATCCACCCACAGCGGACGCCCGTTTTGCCGCAGACGCATCACCAGAGCCGTCATGTCGGCGCCCCCGACGCCCGGCGGCAGGCTGCCGCATAAGCACAGACAGGCGGCCTTTTCGGCCTCGGCGGCCACATCGGTCACGAACCGTTGCCAGTCGGCGTTTGAGACCTCCGGCCCTGGCGCGTTGATCACCGTGGCGCCTCCCCCCGCCGCGCCAATGATGATCACGTTGGTCCGGGTTTCACCGCTGATCCAGCTCCAATGACATTGCAAACCTTCCGTCGCTGCCAGTTCGGCGGCCACCTGGCCGGCCCGGCCGGCCAGAAGACCGGCGCACGCGACCTCTCCCCCCAACAAACGAATCGTGCGGGCAACATTCACACCCTTGCCGCCGCACACAACCGACGTTTCCCGTGCCCGCCATACCCAACCGGGGGCACAGCCGGGGACGACATAGGTGCGGTCAAGGGATACGTTGGGGGTAATACAAAGAATGCGTTTCTTCTTTGGCATGACTGCGCTGTTGATAGGGGGTTGGGTGTATTCTCAACGGACGGGGGGCGCGATCCCCCCCTCTAGCCGCCAGACTGCCAGACTGTCTGTTCCAGAAAAACCGGAACGTGAAAGCGAAAAAGCCAAGCATCGTTGTATCCGGCTTCGGCCAGCACGGCCCGTCCTTCCGCCACGTCTTCGACAGGACCAATGAGCACGCGATAGAATTGCCGGTCGTGGACCAGAACCGGCATGATGGCCGGGTCCATTCCTTCCTGTGTTTCGGCGAGAATCAGGGCATTGACGGGATTGAGAAAGCTGCCGATGACGAGATAGGCCCCCTCGGGCAAATGGTGATGGCCGTTGGCATCGGTTACAACAGGCAGGGCGGCAAGGACCGGGGGGGCATTCTCGCCTTTCATCAGGGCCACCATCACCCCTTCTCCACCACGGGAGAAGCCGATGACGCACACTGTTTCGCCCACCACGACCCGCCACAGTCGACAATCTTTTTGCATGACGGCGGACAGGCCATGGTCACTCATCGACTTGCCGGTGGCGAGATAACTGATGCCGTCCGCCACATAGGAGGCATGACGCATCCTGCGATCAATGCGGCCTGCACACTTACTGCCAGAATCGTCAAAAAGATTCTTTGCATCTGTTTCCAGCCACTTCCCGTTTCTTGCATTTTCAATGTTATCATGAAAGCTAGATATGAAAACAGGCGTTATTTCCAGGTTCGACCATTTAGTGCACGGTTTTGCTTGAGGATGAACATTTTTTCGTACCGGCTCCGTGCCTTGCACGGGTATCCTCTGCTTTGGAAAGGCCGCGAGACGGGAGGATCAAGGGAAGGCCCCCCCCATGTTTCGTTTTTCTTTCGGTGGGTGAAGTTCCAAGGGCAGGCCCATGAATGAGGGCATTTAATGATGGGCGCATGGAAAAAGGGTTGTCGTGTGTCTGTCAAGGCTTTCCCCAATGCTTTCATGTATAGAAACTCTGCATTGGGAAACGGCTGTGTCCGAAAACGTAAACAACACACCTGATATGTCCCTGAATGACGGATTCCAGAGCTGAAACGGCG
>WOUV01000226.1 GCA_009773045.1 Rhodospirillaceae bacterium
GTGGCCACCGACATCCGGCTGAAAGCCTCGACCACGCTTGCCTTTTGTTCTTCTGTGAAGGTTTTCCAGTGGCTGCCGGCGGCAATGCGGGCCATGTCAGCGAAACTGTAGGCGCGGGTCAAGACCGGCTGCAAATGCTCATAACGCCCCTGCCAGCCCAAACTGTGCGCCCGTTGCATGACATCGATCAAACGTGTGTGCAGATCCGCGACCACCTGGGCCGGAAGCATGGCTTCCGTGGTGTCCCCCCGGTTCTCAACCACAGCAGGTTGCGCCATCACAGGCAAAGCGGCCTGTTGGGGGAAGGTGGGATCAGGATCCGTGGCAGAAACACCCCCTGCGGTCAGACACCCAACCGCCAGGGCAACCATGAAACAGAAACAAGAGTCACGCATGAACATACTGCCGGCAACTCCTGAAGCAAGAAACGATAAACGAGCCGTTTATATTCCCAAGGGGAAATCCTATCCGTTACAGATATCCCTCTTTTTGAAACCATGCAATCGCCTCCTGCAAACCTTCCGTCACCGGCCGGGACGCATAGCCCAGCATACGGTGGGCCTTGGCGCTGGAGTAGAACATTTTCTTGCGTGCCATGCGCACCCCATCCACGGTGGCGAAGGGTTCGCCGCCGAACAGACGCGCCCCCAGTTCGGCCAGGGCAGCCACGGGCAGCACGACGCCATGGGGCAGCCGCAGCCGGGGCGGTTTTCGGCCTGTCAGGCGCGCGATGGCGGTCAAAATCTCGCGCAGGGAAAGATTCTCTCCTCCCAGGATATAGCGCTCGCCAACGTGACCCGCGCGCCAGGCAAGCCAATGGCCCGCCGCCACATCGTCCACATGAACGAGATTGAGGCCGGTGTCAACATAGGCCGGCACATGACCAGCGGCGGCTTTGAGGATCATGCGTCCCGTGGGCGTCGGTTTGATGTCGCGAGGGCCAACCGGGGCGGAGGGGTTGACGATGACCGCCGGCACGCCTTCCTCGGCGATCAAACGCCTGACTTCGGCTTCGGCCAAGAATTTGGAACGCTTATAGGGGCCGATCATGTCAGCCAGGGTGACGGGAGTTTCCTCGTCGGCGGGCGTTCCGTCAGGGAGGAACCCAAGGACGGCAACGCTTGAGGTATAAACGATGCGCGTGACGCCTGCCTCCGCCGCCGCTCGCAGCAAATCCCGGCTGCCCGTCACGTTGACCTGCTCCATGGCGCGGGGGTCTGGCACCCACAGGCGATAGTCCGCGGCCACATGGAAAACGGCCGATGCTCCCGTGACGGCCCGTTTCAGGGAGGCGGGATCGGTCAGATCGCCCTCGACCACTTCAAGGGACAAGCCGGCCAGATTGCTTTGATTGGACCGGGGGCGGACCAGCGCCCGCACGGATTCCCCCCTGGTGAGCAGGTACCGCACCACCGCGGCTCCCACGAATCCCGTTCCTCCCGTGACCAGTAGCGTCATGATCGCACCATGCCGCCTGTTGCCTGAAACCGATTCATTCTACGTCGGTACCCCGGTGGTTGTCGAGTGCTCGAAATGCAGCGCCGTCTCGGGATGAACAAAGGCATAAGCGGCACGGGCGGCACGGGTGGCTTCGGCAAAGCCGGTTAGGATGAGTTTCAGCTTGCCTGGACAGGTGGCGATATCACCGGCGGCGAAAATCCCTGCGATGTTTGTCATACTGGTTGCGGGATCGATGAGAACGTGATGATGCTCCAGGGTCACCCCCCAGCCGGCGATGGGACCGGGTTCTTGCGTCAGCCCGAAAAACGGCAGCAGGACATCGGCCTCAAGGCGCCGGGTCGTTCCATTCAGGGCCGCGACGACCACCGCCGACAGCCGGCCTTTGTGCCCCTCCACCCCATGGAGCTGATACGGCGCAACCAGATCCAGCGCACCCGCTTGTGCCTGTTGGTGCAACCGCGCGACACTGTCCGGCGCGGCACGGAACTTGGGACGGCGATGCACCACCATCACCCGTGCCGCCACGTCGATCAGGGACAGCGCCCAATCGATCGCCGAATCCCCGCCGCCGGCGATCACCACCCGCTGCCCCCGGAAATCCTCGCGGCGGCGGACATGGTAGAACACGCTTGTGCCCTCGAAGGCATCAAGGCCCGCCAGCGGCGGGCGATTGGGCGCAAACACGCCAGCCCCGGCGGCCAGGATGACCACGGGGCATTCGAATCGCATGCCTTGGGCCGTGGTGAGCCGGAAATGCCCGGAACGTTGACACTCCACCCGCTCCACCCGTTCCACCCGCTGGCCCAGGTGAAAGACGGGCTGGAAGGGCGCGGCCTGCTCTGCCAGCCGGGCGATCAGATCGGCGGCCAGGATGCGGGGATGGCCGGGGATGTCAAAGATGGGCTTTTCGGGATAAAGGGTGGTAAGCTGACCGCCAAGGGTTTCCAACGCATCGACCACGTGACAACGGATCTTGACCATGCCGCAGGCAAAAACGGCAAACAAACCCACCGGCCCGGCGCCGATGACGATGGCATCGGTGGTGTGAAGGTTCTCAGGCATGGAGGGGTCCTTTCGGCAGGCGGAGGGAGGGAGAGGACGTCATGACCGACAAGGCGCAGGCCGAAGCCGAAATAAGGAATTGAGGGGGGTGGGGGGGGAGGCTTAGCCTTCCCCCCACACCCCCCTCGATTCCTTATCCTGGCCTTATCGCCAACCGAGTCGCCGCAGCAGGCGTTGCCACGCAGATGCAGGC
>WOUV01000227.1 GCA_009773045.1 Rhodospirillaceae bacterium
GGTTCACGCGCGGCATCCAACGCATCGTCAAAATCATCCAGGCGTGCCTGCCGCTCCCCCGCCTCTGGAAGGCCATTCTAAACTGATGGATGGCCAGCCACACCCCCCTCGATTCCTTATCCTTGGCGTTCAGCCTCCCACCATGATTTGAGTGGTGCGAGCGATGACCATTCCCAGAAACAGGTTGCTCGCAACCAGCAACGAGGCCGTGCCGCGACTGACGAGCAACGTACAGCGGGTGATGAACCACTCGTAAAGCAGCAGCATGGAGAAGACCAAAGTAAACAGAACCGCATCGCTGTTCTCGATGACAGGCACCAGGGTCGTTGACAAAAACAGCAGAGTTTCCGTTGCCGCGAACCAGTTGCTGACCGTCAGGTAATGGAAATATCGTTCACGGCGGCAGGCGATGCGCGGACACAAAGACCACAGCAGGACCGGCCATGCCGTCCACCGCACCACGTAGTCGATCACAAGAACGACCGCCTGCCCCCCGT
The DNA here is from genome assembly GCA_009773045.1 of Rhodospirillaceae bacterium. Taxonomy (GTDB): domain Bacteria; phylum Pseudomonadota; class Alphaproteobacteria; order Rhodospirillales; family Rhodospirillaceae; genus WOUV01. The sequence continues at coordinate 498 of WOUV01000227.1, forward strand.
TAAGGCCGTCGCTGTCGCCCGTGGCCAGGGTAATGCTGAGGAAATGAAACGGCGCCACAAGCGCGGACGCAAGAAACGACCATCCCGCCCCGGCGGGCGTGGCATCGAAACGGGCAAAGGCCTTCACGTCCAAAAGCAGAAGGTCCCGCAAGCCCTGTATGATGGTCAGGAAGGCATACAAACCGTTCATGGGACAGGTGCGAAATAGCCCTCCAGGATCCGCTGATAGATCTTCGTCAGCGTCTCCAGATCCGCGAGCGAGGTTGATTCATCGGCCTTGTGCATGCTCTGCCCGACAAGGCCGAACTCGACCACCGGACAGACATGCCGGATGAAACGGGCGTCCGATGTGCCGCCCGTGGTGGACAACGCCGGGACAAGGCCGGTCACGGCCGTGACGGCATCGCGCACCCCCTGCATCAAGACGCCGGGGGTGGTCAGGAACGGTTCTCCACTGACGGTGCACGTCAGATCGTATCCCCCCCCCACCGTGTCGCAGCACGACCGCAGCCAGCGCGCGACCGCCGCGCCGTCGTGCAGATCGTTGAAGCGGACATTGAACGCCGCCCGGGCTTCGTCCGGAGTGACGTTGGGTGCGGGGTTGCCGACATCGAGGCTCGTGAACGCCAGCGTCGAAGGCTCGAAATGGGCCGATCCCGCATCGAGCGGCGCCCGGCGCAGGGCCGCCAGCATGTCCAGCAGGCGGTCGATGGGATTGTCGGCCAGGTGGGGATAGGCGGCATGCCCCTGCACGCCCGGCACCCGCAGGACGGCGTTGAGGCTGCCGCGGCGACCGATCTTGATCATCTCTCCCAGGCGGGCCGGATTGGTGGGTTCCCCCACCAGGCAGGCATCCAGGGTTTCTTCGTTCTCGCGCAGCCAGCCCAGAACCTTCGCGGTGCCGTTGAGGGCCGGTCCTTCTTCATCGCCGGTGACCAGAACACTCACCGAGCCGGGCATGTCCGTGCCGCGCTCCAGGATGCGGGCGACCGCCGCGACGAAGCAGGCGATGGCCCCTTTCATGTCCACCGCCCCGCGACCGAACAACCGATCCGCCACGATGCTCCCCGCGAAGGGGTCCATGGTCCAGCCCGAACCGGGCGGGACCACATCGACATGGCCGGCGAAGCAGAAGTTGCGTCCCTCCGTCCCCCGGCGGGCATACAGGTTATCGACATCCGGCATGCCGGGGGTTGAAAACGGCGCCCGCCACGTCATGAATCCCAACCCTGTCAGGGCGGCCTCCAGGGTATCGAGGGCACCGCCATCGGCGGGGGTCACGCTCTGGCAGCGGATCAAGGCCTGGGCCAGCGGAAGCGGATCGGTCAGAGGTGCGAAATCGTGGGTCACGCGCGGAGCAGCTCGTTGATGGAAACCCGGGCGCGGGTTTTTTCATCCACCCGCTTGACGATGACGGCGCAATACAGGCCCGGTCCGGGCGTGCCATCCGGCAGCGGTTTGCCCGGCATCGTTCCGGGCACCACCACCGACCACGCCGGCACCCGGCCATAGAGCACGACCCCGGTCTCGCGATCGATGATGCGGGTGGAGGCGCCGATGTACACGCCCATCGACAGCACGGCGCCCCGTTCGACGATCACTCCCTCCGCCACTTCGGAGCGGGCGCCGATGAAGCAGTCGTCCTCGATGATGACGGGGGCGGCCTGCACTGGTTCCAGCACGCCGCCGATGCCGACGCCGCCCGAGATATGCACGTTTTTGCCGATCTGGGCGCAGCTTCCCACCGTGGCCCAGGTGTCGATCATGGAGCCGCTGTCCACCCACGCGCCGACATTGATGAAGCAGGGCATCAGGATGACGCCCGGCGCCACATAGGCCGACCGGCGCACGAACGAGCCGGGCAAGGCCCGCACGCCGGTGCGTCGCAGGCGTTCCTCGCTCCAGCCGGCGAATTTGGGGACCACCTTGTCATACCAGGCGTATTCGCCGAAGGTGGGATGCCGCGGCCCCCCTGGCATGGACACGGTGTCCTTGATCAGGAACGACACCAGCACGGCCTTTTTCAGCCACTGATGCACCACCCACGTCTCGTCTTTTTTCTCGGCGACCCGCAGGATGCCGGAATCAAGCATTTCCAGCACCTCCTCGACCGCCTCGCGCACCGGGACCGTGGCGGAAAGCTGCGCGCGGTTCTCCCACGCCGTTTCAATGATCGTTTGCAGACGTTG
>WOUV01000014.1 GCA_009773045.1 Rhodospirillaceae bacterium
GCGGATGCAGGTGGATTTGATTGCACCGATCGCAATGGACGAAGGCTTGCGTTTCGCCATCCGCGAAGGCGGGCGCACCGTCGGGGCCGGCGTCGTGTCGAAAATCATCGAGTAGCCAAGGCGCCTCCGTTCTTCGGAAGGAGAGGCGGCTTGGTCCCTCAAGGGGTATAGCTCAGCTGGTAGAGCGGCGGTCTCCAAAACCGTAGGTCGCAGGTTCGAATCCTGCTGCCCCTGCCAGGTTCCAGAAGCGTGCTCCAAAAGCGTGCCAAAGGGACCTGCATGTGCCAGAGGGTGCGTGTCCGTGGTGTCCATCATTGTAGACCGCATTATTCATGGGTTTCGAGAACAGCATGGCAAAAACCACTCCGGGCCAGTTCATCCGCCAGGTACGGCAGGAGTTCGGCAAAGTGACTTGGCCCAGCCGAAAAGAGACGATGCTTTCCACCGGCATCGTCATGGTCATGGTCTTTCTGGCCGCGGCCTTTTTCCTGCTGGTGGATCAGGTGCTGGCCTGGAGCGTCAAGCTGGTGTTCGGGCTGGGAGGGTGAGGCATGGCTGCACGCTGGTACGTCATCCATGTCTATTCGGGCTTCGAAAAGAAGGTGGCCCAGTCCATCCGTGAACAGGCCACCGCCAAAGGCATGGAGGAACAGTTCGAAGAAATCCTGGTGCCGACCGAGGAAGTGATCGAGGTGCGGCGGGGGGCGAAGGTTTCAAGCGAACGCAAGTTCTTCCCCGGTTACGTGCTGATCCGGATGGACTTGACGGATGAAACATGGCATCTCGTGCGCGACACCCCCAAGGTGACGGGTTTTCTGGGGGGGCGGGGGCGTCCGTTGCCCATTTCGCAGGCCGAGGCCGAGCGCATCCTGCGCCAGGTCCAGGAAGGGTTGGATCATCCCAAACCCTCCGTGACGTTCGAGGTGGGTGAGCAAGTTCGGGTGTGCGACGGGCCGTTTACCTCCTTCATTGGTCTTGTGGAGGAGGTGGACGAGGAGAAATCCCGGATCAAGGTGTCGGTGTCCATTTTCGGCCGCGCGACGCCGGTTGAACTGGAATATGCCCAGGTTGAGAAAATTTGATGGGGAAAAGGGAGGCGCGAGAAAGGGGATGTCCCCTCTCGTGCGAATTTTTCCCTTTGCGGCAGGTTCGCCATGACCATACCGCACTCCTGGCGGCGGCCTGAGGAACGGGTCGGGAAAAAGGACTGGAAAGGGCGCGAGGAACACTGATGGCAAAGAAAATCGTGGGTTATATCAAATTGCAGGTGGCGGCCGGCAAGGCCAATCCGTCACCGCCGATCGGTCCGGCATTGGGACAGCGCGGTCTCAATATCATGCAATTCTGCAAGGAATTCAATGCCGTGACCCAAAACCTTGAAATCGGCATGCCGATTCCGGTCGTGATCACGGCTTACAGCGATCGCAGTTTTTCGTTCGTCACCAAAACACCCCCCGTCAGTTATTTCCTGAAGAAAGCCGCCGGGGTCGATAAGGGAATTGCCACCCCGGGGCGCGGCTCCGTCGGCAGCCTTCCCATGACCAAGGTGCGCGAGATCGCGGAAACCAAAATGAAAGACCTCAACTGCCACGATGTCGAGGCGGCAATGCGGCAAATCGTGGGATCGGCCCGTTCCATGGGCCTGCATGTGGAGGAGTGAGGGGTAATGGCCAAAGACAAACGACTGCGTCAGGCATACGCGACAATCGACCGTACCCGCTTCTATGATCTGGGCGATGCCGTTCAGATCATTCGCGGCCAGGCCCGCGCTAAATTTGACGAAACGATCGAAATCGCCCTGAATTTGGGTGTGGACCCGCGGCATGCCGACCAGATGGTGCGGGGGGTGGTGGAATTGCCCCATGGCACCGGCAAAGTCGTGCGAGTGGCCGTGTTCGCCAAGGGAGACAAGGTGAAAGAGGCCGAATCCGCCGGGGCCGACATCGTGGGCGCGGAGGATCTCGCCGAGCGCATTCAGGCCGGCCAGATCGATTTCGACCGCTGTATCGCCACTCCCGACATGATGGGGCTGGTCGGCCGGCTGGGCAAGGTGCTCGGTCCCCGTGGTCTGATGCCAAACCCCAAACTGGGAACGGTGACCGTTCATGTGGGCGAGGCGATCCGTGCCGCCAAGGCGGGTCAGGTCCAGTTCCGGGTTGAAAAAGCGGGAATCGTGCATGCCGGCGTTGGCAAGGCAAGTTTCACCGACGAAGCCTTGACCGCCAATATTCGCGCCTTCCATGATGCCATTGCGAAAGCCAAGCCTACGGGGGCCAAGGGTACTTACGTGAAAAAAATGTCCTTGAGTTCAACCATGGGAGCGGGAATCAAGGTCAGTATGGCGAGTTTGAGCAGTGGATGAGGACGTGCGACACAGGAGATGTGGAGCAGTCCGTAAGACCCCTGAACGTCAGTCGTGACTGACATTCAGGGTGACCGCACTGGATGGCGGAGACGCCAAGGGTTGTGGACGCGAGGGAAGCCCTGATCGGTCACGATCACGGCGCAAGGATGTAAAACAGTGTTCGCGGGAGATACGCTTTCCGCGTATTTTCTTTTTTGCAAGGGAGACGGCGCAAGCCGAAACCCGACCTGTCCAAGACCGCAAGGCGCCACCTGGGAATGGGTGGCTTAATGGGGGGTTCCCCGCCTGCGCAGACAGTGGAAACCAGACGTCTGATCAAGACGCCATGGGCTTCCGGGACAGGTGGAAAATCCCTGAATGGACTCAGGGAATAAGTAACCGATCCGGACGGCTCGACGGCCGGAGACAAAGAGCGGAGACGAACGTGAACCGGAGCCAGAAAAAGGAACTGGTTTCTGCCCTGCATGACCTGTTCGGGGGAAGCGCCATCGTCGTCGTCGTGCACTACAAAGGCATGACGGTCGCCGAAATCAGCGCTTTGCGCGCACAAATGCGGGAAGCAGGCGCCAGTTTCAAGGTGACAAAAAACCGGCTCACCCGCCTTGCCCTGACGGGAACCTGTTACGAAAGCCTTGCCACTCTGTTCGTTGGACCAACCGCGATCGCCTATTCGCGGGACCCGGTCGCCGCGGCCAGGGTGACGGCAAAATACGCCAAAAGCAACGACAAGCTGGTCCTCATCGGCGGTGGGCTGGGCGCGACACGCCTGGACCCCGCGGGGGTGAAAGTCCTGGCCGAACTGCCCTCGCTCGATGAACTGCGCGCAAGGCTGATCGGCATGATCCAGACCCCGGCGACTCGCATCGCCGGTGTGTTGCAAGCCCCGGCCGGGCAATTGGCCCGGGTGTTCAAGGCGTATGCGGAACAGGAACGCGAGGACGAAGCCGCGTGAGGAGAAGGGGCGTTGCCCCCATGAGCCAAACACGAATCAGACGCACTGCATCAGGAGTTGCACATTATGGCCGATCTTGATAGGCTGGTTGAAGATTTGTCGGGCCTGACCGTGCTCGAGGCCGCGACACTGTCGAAAATGCTTGAGGAGAAATGGGGCGTGTCCGCGGCAGCCCCGGTGGCGGTGGCCGCAGCGGCCCCGGCGGCGGCAGCAGCCCCGGTTGAGGAACAGACCGAGTTTTCGGTGATTCTGGTGGAGATCGGCGAAAAGAAAATCAATGTGATCAAGGAAGTGCGCGCCGTCACCGGTCTTGGCCTCAAGGAAGCAAAGGATCTGGTGGAAGGAGCGCCCAAGGTGGTCAAGGAAGCCGTCTCGAAGGATGAGGCGCAATCCATCAGAAAGAAGCTTGAAGAAGCGGGAGCAAAGGTCGAACTCAAATAGGCAAACGCTTCCGATGCCGGCCGAAGCAGGGGGCGTCGTGTCCCCTTCAGGGCCATCGGGTGAAGGAACAAGATCCTTGCCTGGACTTGAAAAGGTATGGGAAAAGGGGCCGTCATGCGGAACGCATGACTTCGGCAGGGTGAGGCTTTGCTTTGCTGGGCGAAGCAAGCCGGGAATTATGGGCGTCCGGCACTTGAGGGCGAAAACGAAACCAGAGCAACCCGATTGCCCTGGTGTTCTTCCCTTTCGGCGGCCTTCTTTGGCAAAAGCGGGGGGGTGTCGTGTCGTTCGAAGGCCTGGGAAGCCGGCAGCATTGCCTTGCTGGCGAGAATGCCGTGGGATACACGTCAATCAACGAAACAACCTTGCAAAGCCCCTCGCGTGCCCCCTTTTCAAAGAGGCGCGGGGTGGTGGCGTCAATTCTTGAGGAGCGGTAATGGCTAAATCCTTCATGGCTCGTAAAAGGGTGCGCAGAAGTTTTGGGCGCATTCCTTCGGTTGCGCCAATGCCTAACCTGATCGAGGTCCAGAAAAACTCCTATGCCCAATTCCTTCAGATGGACGTGCTGCCCGAACATCGGGCGGCCATGGGCCTTCAGGAGGTGTTCAGGTCCGTTTTTCCCATCCGGAATTTCTCGGGACGGGGCGAACTTGAATTTGTCAAATACGAATTCGAAACGCCCAAGTATGATGTGGAAGAATGCCAGCAGCGCGGGATGACCTATGCCGCCCCGCTTAAATTGACCCTGCGCCTGGTGGTCTGGGATATCGACGAGGACAGCGGCGCCCGTTCCATCCGCGACATCAAGGAACAGGATGTCTACATGGGCGACATGCCCTTGATGACGTTCAACGGAACCTTCATCATCAACGGTTCCGAACGGGTGATCGTGAGCCAGATGCACCGTTCGCCGGGGGTGTTTTTCGATCATGACAAGGGCAAGACCCATTCCTCCGGCAAGTACCTGTTCGCCGCCCGTGTCATTCCCTATCGCGGTTCGTGGCTCGATTTTGAATTCGATGCAAAGGATCTCGTGTACGTGCGCATCGACCGTCGCCGCAAGCTGCCGGTGACGACCCTGTTGTATGCCCTTGATTCCGCGGCAACCACCGTCGCCCGCACGGCGTGTGCCGCCGAGGGGAGAACGCTTGATCCTGCGCACGTCACCGGCATGACGGCAGAAGAAATCCTGACCTATTTCTATGAACATGTCGTGTTCCAGCGTGACGAAAAGGGCTGGAAAATTCCCTTCCAGCCGGAACGTCTGCGCGGCGTCCGGCTCACCTTCGATCTCGTCGATGCCGCAACCGGCGCCGTGAGGGCCGAAGCCGGCACCAAGATGACCCCCCGCCTTGGCCGCAAGCTGATCGAGGAAGGGCTGACCGAACAACGCATCTTTCCCGAAGAACTGGTGAGCCGCTATGCCGCGCTCGATCTCATCAACGAGGAAACGGGTGAGATTTATATCGAGGCCGGCGAGGAATTGACCCAGGAAATCATCGAAACCCTGGGCCGGGCCGGCGTGACCGAATTGCCGGTTTTGCATATCGACCATATCAACGTTGGGCCTTATCTTCGCAACACCCTGCATATCGACAAGAACAACTCGCGGGAAGAGGCCCTGATCGACATCTACCGCGTCATGCGGCCAGGAGAGCCTCCCACCCTCGAGGCCGCCGAGATGCTGTTCACCAATCTGTTTTTCGATGCCGAGCGGTATGATCTGTCGGCGGTGGGCCGGGTCAAGATGAACGGGCGCCTTGACTGCCAGAATGTGCCGGATACCGTTCGCATCTTGCGGCGGGAAGACATTCTGCGCATCATCAAGATTTTGGTCGATCTGAAGGACGGGCGCGGCGAAATCGATGACATCGACAATCTGGGCAATCGCCGCGTGCGGTCGGTGGGCGAGTTGATGGAAAACCAGTATCGGCTGGGTCTGTTGCGCATGGAGCGGGCCATCCGGGAGCGCATGAGTTCGGTCGATATCGATACCGTCATGCCCCACGATCTGATCAACGCCAAGCCGGCGGCGGCGGCGGTGCGGGAGTTTTTCGGCTCCTCCCAGCTTTCGCAGTTCATGGACCAGACCAACCCCCTCGCCGAAATCACCCATAAGCGGCGCCTGTCCGCCCTGGGGCCGGGGGGATTGACGCGCGAGCGGGCCGGGTTCGAGGTGCGCGATGTGCACCCCACCCATTACGGACGCATCTGCCCGATCGAAACCCCGGAAGGCCCCAACATTGGCCTGATCAACAGCCTTGCCACCTATGCCCGGGTGAATCAGTATGGTTTCATCGAAAGCCCGTACCGCAAGGTGATTAAGGGGCGGGTCACGGATGATGTGCACTACCTTTCCGCCATGGAGGAAAGCCGTTACACCATCGCCCAGGCCAACGCCGAGTTGGACCATGCCAATCGTTTCGTCGCCGACCTGATCTCCTGCCGCAAGGCCGGGGATTTCGTGATGGTGCATCCAACCGAAATCGACTTCATCGATGTGTCGCCCAAGCAGCTGGTTTCGGTGGCCGCGGCCCTGATTCCATTCCTTGAAAACGATGATGCCAACCGCGCCCTCATGGGGTCCAACATGCAGCGCCAGGCCGTGTCGCTGATCCGCGCGGAGGCGCCGTTGGTCGGGACCGGCATGGAGGAGGCGGTAGCCCGCGATTCGGGCGCCGCCATCGCCGCTCGCCGCGGCGGGATCGTGCAGCAGGTGGACGCCACCCGCATCGTCGTGCGCGCCACGGAAGAAACCTCCTCGTCCGCCCCGGGCGTCGATATCTATCGCCTCGCCAAGTTTCAGCGATCGAACCAAAGCACCTGCATCACCCAGCGTCCGCTGGTGACTGTGGGGGACATGGTGCGCAAGGACGATATCATCGCCGATGGTCCCTCGACCGAATTGGGAGAGCTGGCCTTGGGGCGCAATGTCCTGGTTGCATTCATGCCCTGGAATGGCTACAACTTCGAGGATTCAATCCTGATTTCCGAACGCATCGTGCGCGATGACGTGTTCACCTCGATTCACATCGAGGAGTTCGAGGCCATGGCCCGCGATACCAAACTGGGGCAGGAGGACATCACCCGCGACATTCCCAATGTTGGCGAGGATGCCCTGAAAAATCTCGATGAAGCGGGAATCGTTTACATCGGCGCCGAGGTCAAGGCCGGTGACATCCTGGTCGGCAAGGTGACACCCAAGGGCGAATCCCCCATGACGCCCGAGGAAAAACTTCTGCGCGCCATCTTTGGCGAAAAAGCCTCCGATGTCCGCGACACATCCCTGCGGGTGCCGCCAGGGGTGACCGGCACCATCGTCGAAGTGCGCGTTTTCTCGCGCCGCGGCGTCGATAAGGACGAACGGGCGCTTGCCATCGAACGGGCGGAAATCGAGCGCTTGGCCAAGGACCGGGACGACGAACGCGCCATTCTGGAAGGGTCTTTTCAGGAGCGGCTGAAGGAAATGGTCCTGGGCCGCAAGGTCGTGTCAGGTCCGAAAGGCATGCGGGCCGGCAGTCTCATTACCGAATCCCTGCTGGCGGGTTTCACTCCCGGCCAGTGGCGGCATATTTCGGTGGACGATGATGCCGTCATGATCGAAATCGAAGCCCTGAAAAAGCTTTACGAAGACAGCATCGACAAACTCCAGAAGCGTTTCGAGAACAAGATCGACAAATTGCAGCGCGGCGACGAACTGCCGCCTGGCGTGATGAAAATGGTGAAGGTCTTCATCGCGGTGAAGCGCAAGCTGCAACCAGGCGACAAAATGGCCGGCCGGCACGGCAACAAGGGAGTCATCTCGCGCATCGTGCCCATCGAGGACATGCCCTTCACCGAGGATGGAACCTATATGGATATCGTCCTCAATCCGCTGGGCGTGCCCTCGCGCATGAACGTGGGGCAGATTCTCGAAACCCATCTGGGGTGGGCCTGCGCCGGACTGGGGCGGCAGGTGGGCGATATCCTTGCCCATGTGCAGGCGGGCCGGACGGAACCGACGGTATTGCGCTCCACGTTAGAGGACATCTACGGCCCCCAGGTGTTCACGGAAGCCATCGCCGGTTTGTCCGATGACCAGATTCTGGAACTGGCGAGCCGTCTGCGCGTTGGTGTTCCCATCGCAACCCCCGTGTTCGACGGCGCGCGGGAAAGCGATATCGTCGCCATGCTGGAAAAGGCGGGCCTGCATACATCGGGCCAAGTGACCCTGATCGATGGCCGCACCGGAGAGCCGTTCGACCGCTCGGTCACGGTCGGGTATATCTATATGTTGAAGCTGCACCATCTGGTCGATGATAAAATCCACGCACGGTCCATCGGTCCCTATTCGCTTGTGACCCAGCAGCCGCTGGGGGGCAAGGCGCAATTCGGTGGTCAGCGTTTCGGCGAAATGGAAGTGTGGGCCTTGGAAGCCTATGGGGCCGCCTATACCTTGCAGGAAATGCTGACGGTCAAGTCCGATGACGTGTCGGGCCGGACCAAGGTTTATGAATCGATCGTGCGGGGCGATGACACCTTTGAGGCCGGCATTCCGGAATCCTTCAACGTGCTGGTCAAGGAAATGCGCTCACTCGGGCTTGATGTGGAATTGAACCAACCCCGTTCCTGAACAGGCGCGAGCATGCCCGTAGTGTTTCCGTTCTGTAACACACCGGGGGCGTTGCCCCGTTTCCCCTGCGATCCGTCATGAAGGGGCACGGGGGAGGCACGCCTTTCCCCGAAGGTGGTTTTTGTTCTCATCAGGAAAGTGCGATCAGCGGGAGAAGACAGGCATGAACGAACTTACCAAGATCTTCGGCCAGGTCGGCGGGCATCAATCCTTCGACCAGATCCGCATTTCCATTGCCAGTCCGGAGCGGATTCGCTCGTGGTCCTATGGCGAGATCAAGAAGCCGGAAACCATCAATTACCGCACATTCAAACCGGAGCGGGACGGGTTGTTCTGCGCCCGGATCTTCGGACCCATCAAGGATTATGAATGCCTGTGCGGCAAGTACAAGCGCATGAAATACCGTGGCGTCATCTGCGAGAAATGCGGGGTCGAGGTCACGCTGTCGAAGGTGCGCCGCGAACGCATGGGGCACATCGAACTGGCCGCGCCGGTCGCGCACATCTGGTTCCTGAAATCCTTGCCAAGCCGGATCGGTTTTTTGCTGGACATGACCTTGAAGGATCTGGAACGGGTCTTGTATTTCGAGCACTACGTGGTGATCGAACCGGGCCTGACTCCCCTGAAACTTCAGGAAATGCTGACGGAAGAACAGCATCAGAGCGCCGTCGAGGAATACGGGGAAGATACCTTCCGAGCGGGCATTGGTGCCGAGGCCATCAAGGAACTGTTGTCGACCATCGACCTTGAGATCGAGCGCCAGCATCTGCGCACCGAATTGCGGGAGACCACTTCGGAATCCAAGCGCAAGAAATACGTCAAGCGCCTGAAACTGGTGGAGGCTTTCCTGCAATCCTCCTCGCGGCCCGAGTGGATGATTCTGGACGTGATTCCCGTCATCCCCCCGGAATTGCGGCCCCTGGTGCCGCTGGATGGTGGCCGTTTCGCCACCTCCGACCTGAACGACCTGTACCGCCGCGTCATCAACCGCAACAACCGCCTGAAACGGCTGATCGAATTGCGGGCACCCGAAATCATCATCCGCAACGAAAAACGGATGTTGCAGGAAGCGGTGGATGCGTTGTTCGACAACGGTCGCCGCGGCCGCGCCATCACGGGGGCCAACAAGCGGCCGCTGAAATCGCTGGCCGACATGCTGAAAGGCAAGCAGGGGCGTTTCCGTCAGAACCTTCTGGGCAAGCGGGTGGATTATTCCGGTCGTTCCGTCATCGTTGTCGGGCCCGAGTTGCGTTTGCATCAGTGCGGCTTGCCAAAGAAAATGGCGCTTGAGCTGTTCAAGCCCTTCGTCTACGGGAAGCTTGAAACCTATGGCTATGCCTCCACCATCAAGGCCGCCAAACGCATGGTGGAAAAGGAACGGCCCGAGGTGTGGGACATCCTGGAAGAGGTCATCCGCGAACACCCGGTGTTGTTGAACCGCGCGCCCACCCTGCACCGTTTGGGCATTCAGGCGTTCGAGCCGGTGCTGATCGAAGGCAAGGCGATTCAGCTTCACCCGCTGGTGTGCACCGCCTTCAACGCCGATTTCGACGGGGATCAAATGGCGGTGCACGTGCCGTTGTCGCTGGAAGCGCAACTGGAAGCACGGGTTTTGATGATGTCCACCAACAACATTCTCTCCCCCGCCAACGGCAAGCCCATCATCGTGCCGACCCAGGATATCGTCCTTGGCCTTTATTATATCACGATGGAGCAGGAAGGACAACCTGGCTTCGCCTTGCGTTTGCGGAGTGTCGGGGAATTGCGGGATGTCCTTAAAAGGGGAGATGCCTTCTTCTACGATCACGAACAGCCGGGTCGGACCATTGATGTCAGTGATCCCGATACCCTGATGGTCCGCATCGCCGCCCGCACGGTCACCGCGCACCGGCGATTCGTTGCGGAGGATGGAAACGTGCTGGTGGAGGGTCTCACCCGCGAGGACATCCGCCTGTACAACGTCGCGCAGCCCGGAAGGACGTTTGTTTATAACAGTGTGGATGCCTTGCGCCAGGCCATCGCGGAAGGCACGGTCATCCCCTATCGCACGCCACGGCTTGCCGATATCAGCGAGATAGAGGAAGCGCTTCAGGAAAAGACCCTTCCCCTGCATACCCGCATCAAGTGCCGCTATCACGGTGTGGACGACCAGGGACGTCCCACGCGGGAAACGATCCTCACGACGCCGGGACGGATGATTTTGTCGGAGGTGCTGCCGCGCCATCCCAAGGTGCCGTTCGCGCTCATGAACCGTCTGTTGACAAAAAAGGAAATCACCGCGGTGATGGACGTGGTGTATCGCCATTGCGGCCAGAAGGAAACCGTCATCTTTTGCGATCGCATCATGACCCTTGGCTATCAGCGGGCGGCCCAGGCCGGGATTTCGTTTGGTAAGGACGACCTTGTCATTCCGGCCACCAAGGGGCGGCTGGTGCACGAGGCCGAGGAACAGGTCAAGGAGTTTGAACAGCAATATCAGGACGGCCTGATCACCCATGGAGAGAAATACAACAAAGTGGTGGACTGCTGGTCGCGCTGCACCGACCTTGTCGCCGAAGAAATGATGAAGGAGATTCAAAAGGTTGAACCCGGCCGCCCCATCAACTCGATCTACATGATGGCCCATTCCGGGGCGCGCGGATCGGCGGCGCAGATGAAACAGCTTGCCGGCATGCGCGGCCTGATGGCCAAGCCGTCGGGCGAGATCATCGAAACGCCCATCATTTCGAACTTCAAGGAAGGGCTGACCGTGCTCGAATACTTCAATTCGACCCACGGCGCCCGCAAGGGTCTTGCCGATACCGCCCTGAAAACCGCCAATTCGGGCTATCTGACCCGCCGGCTGGTGGACGTGGCCCAGGATGCCATCATCTCGGAAATCGATTGCGGCTCCGAGGAAGGCATCACGGTCAGCGCCGTCATCGAAGGGGGCGAGGTGGTGTCGTCCCTTGCCGAGCGTCTGTTGGGGCGGGTGCCGGTCCATGACGTGGTGGATACCGATGGCACTGTGCTCGTTCCCGCTAATACCCTCCTCACCGAACAGGAAGTCGATGTCATCGACGCGGCCGGCGTCGAGAAGGTCTATATCCGTTCGGTTCTGACCTGCCAGGCCAAAGTGGGCGTGTGCGCCAAGTGCTATGGGCGCGATCTTGCGCGCGGCACCCTTGTCAACGTGGGCGAGGCGGTGGGCGTCATCGCCGCCCAGTCCATCGGCGAACCGGGCACCCAGCTCACCATGCGCACCTTCCACATCGGCGGCGCCGCCCAGCGCGGGGCCGAGCAGTCCAGCGTGGAAGCCACTTACGATGCGCGTGTCATGATCATCAACCGCACCGTGGTCCTGAACAGCCAGGGTCTGCCGGTGGTCATGGGCCGCAACTGTGAATTGATCCTGCTGGATGCCAACGGACGCGAAAAGGCCCGTCATCGTATCCCCTATGGCGCCAAGCTGTTGGCCGATGAAAACGCTGAAGTCAAAAAAGGACAGAAACTGGCGGAGTGGGACCCCTACACCCTCCCCATTCTGACCGAAAAGAAGGGAACCGTTCAGTTCGTGGATCTGGTCGAAGGCATTTCCGTGCGCGAGGTGTTGGACGAGGCCACCGGCATTTCCAACAAGGTCGTGGTGGACTGGAAGCAGCAGCCACGGGGGAGCGATTTGAAACCCCGGATCGTGCTTCTGGATGAACGGGGCGCGATCATCCTTCAACCCACCGGCACGGAGGTCCGTTATTTCATGTCGGTCAATGCCGTTCTGTCGGTGGAAAACGGCCAGCAGATCCATGCCGGCGATGTGCTGGCCCGCATCCCGCGTGAAAGCACCAAAACCCGCGACATCACCGGCGGCCTGCCGCGCGTGGCCGAATTGTTCGAAGCCCGCAAGCCCAAGGATTACGCCATCATCGCCGAATGCGACGGGCGGGTCGCCTTTGGCAAGGACTACAAATCCAAGCGGCGCATTCTGGTTGCGCCCGAAGATGGCGGCGATCCCAAGGAATACCTGATCCCGAAGGGCAAGCACGTCACCGTACAGGAAGGTGATTACGTGCGTCGGGGCGATGCCCTGATGGATGGCAATCCGGTGCCCCATGACATCTTGCGCGTCATGGGGGTAGAGGCCCTGGCCAATTATCTGACCAAGGAAATTCAGGATGTCTATCGGTTGCAGGGCGTGAAGATCAACGACCGGCATATCGAGGTCATCGTGCGCCAGATGTTGCAGAAAGTAGAGATCGTCGATACCGGGGACACCACTTTCCTTGTGGGAGAGCAGGTGGACCGCAACGAATTTACCCTGGAGAACGACAAAACAATGGCCGAAAACGGGCACCCTGCCGTTGCCGTGCCGGTTCTGCTGGGCATTACCAAGGCCTCCTTGCAGACTCATTCCTTTATCTCGGCGGCCTCGTTCCAGGAAACCACCCGCGTTCTGACCGAGGCCGCGGTATCGGGCAGGGTGGATGATCTGATCGGCCTGAAAGAAAACGTGATCGTCGGCCGCCTGATTCCGGCCGGCACCGGTGGCACGCTGGGACACTACCGCTCTTTGGCCGTGCAACGCGACGCCGAGGCCATGAAGGGGGAGCAAAAGGAATCCCTGCCACCGCAAACGAAAACGCCATTGCCCGATTCCCCTTCCCCCACTGGAACGTAATGGAACGGGGGAAAAGCCCACTGTCATGAAAGACACACCAGGTCCTTCCCAAAGCTCTCCCCCTTAATGGGGGGAGAGAAGGGTTTTCAGAAGGGTTCTCCCCGGCTCTTTGGTTCCATGAGACAAAACGCACACGTCATGACCGTCACAAGTGTTTTTTTGCGCACCATTCTTGAACGGGGCTATGTTCACCAGTGCACGGACCTTGCCGGGCTTGATGCCGTGCTGCTTCGACAGCCGACGCCAGCCTATATCGGATTTGACTGCACCGCCGGCAGCCTGCATGTGGGCAGTCTGGTGCCGATCCTGCTCTTGCGCCATTGGCAGAGGAGCGGTCACAAGCCGATCGTGCTCATGGGGGGCGGGACCAGCCGGGTGGGCGATCCCTCCGGCAAGGACGAGGCACGCCAGCTTTTGTCCGAGGAACAGATCGCCGCCAACATGGCCGGCATCAAAGCGGTGTTCTCCCGCTTCCTGACGTTTGGGGACGGTCCGGCCGATGCGGTGATGATCGACAATGCCGAGTGGCTCGACTCGCTCAATTACATCGCTTTTTTGCGGGAGTACGGCCGTCATTTCTCGGTCAACCGGATGCTGGGTTTCGATTCGGTCCGGTTGCGGCTGGAGCGGGAACAGCCGCTGAGTTTCCTTGAATTCAACTATATGGTCTTGCAGGGCTATGATTTCCTGGAATTGTGGCGACGAGAAGGATGCCGTGTGCAAATGGGCGGCTCTGACCAGTGGGGCAACATTGTCAGTGGCATCGATCTGGCCCGCCGAATCGAAGGGGTGGATCTGTTCGGCCTGACGGCGCCCCTCATCACCACGGCGGCGGGCGCCAAGATGGGCAAGACGGCGGCGGGTGCGGTGTGGCTCAATGCCGATCGGGTATCGCCTTACGACTACTGGCAATTCTGGCGCAATACCGATGATGCCGATGTGGGGCGTTTCCTGCGGCTGTTCACCGATGTGCCGATGGAGGACATCGAACGGCTCGATTCCTTGTCTGGGGCCGATCGCAACGCGGCGAAAAAGGTTCTGGCCTTCGAGGCGACACGTCTTGCCCACGGCGACACCAAAGCCAGTGCCGCCGCCGAGACCGCCCGTAAGGTGTTCGAGGAAGGAAGCCTAGGGGACGCCCTGCCGGCGTTCGATGTGACGGCGGCGGCCCTGATGGAAGGGGTGGGTTTGCTCGATGCCTTGCGTCAGGCCGGCCTTGTCCATTCCAACGGCGAGGCCCGCCGGCTGATCCGGGGGGGGGGTGCACGGGTCAACGATACGGTGGTGGTCGATGAAAACCGTCAGCTCACCCCGGAGGATTTGAAAGATGGCATCATCAAGCTTTCCGTCGGGCGCAAACAGCATGCCGTGCTGCGCCGGAAGTAACGGGAGCACGGCGGAGACGACGCGGTCGCCTTCAGGTTCCCATGATTCCATTCATAACGGGACACTGCGCAAGATGAATTGTAACCTTGCCCGGGTGTGACATTTGCTATAAAAGACAGGCTTTCGCCACCGGGCCAGGAATGGTCCGTTGCCGAAAGCTCCCTTGAAAGCGACAGGAAAGAAACCCGTCATGGCCGTCCCGAAAAAGAAAACGTCCAAATCCCGCCGCGATATGCGCCGTTCCCACCACGCACTCAAGCGGATCAATATCACCGAGTGCCCCAATTGCGGGGAGATGAAGCGACCCCATCATATCTGTGGCCAATGCGGTCAATACCATGACCGGGACGTGACCGGCAGCGCTGCCTAACGGTCCGCCTCATACCAGCTATCCGGGAAAATACCTTGACGGAACGGCTCATTCTTTCGCTTGATGCCATGGGCGGTGATCAGGCGCCCCATGTGGTCGTGGCCGGCATCGAGCTTGCCCTGCGGCTTCATCCGGGGGTGCATTATCTGTTATATGGGGATGAGGCCCAGTTGGGGCCATTGCTGGAGTGTTCTCGTGACGTGGCCGCGGTTTGCACGGTGCGTCATACCGCGGAGCGGGTCAGCAACGATGACAAACCCTCGCAGGTGCTGCGCCAGGGGCGCAAGACCAGCATGTGGCTCGCCATCCAGGCGGTCAAGGATGGCGAGGCAAGCGGCGTTATTTCGGCAGGGAATACCGGTGCTCTGATGGCAATGGCCAAGATCCTGCTGCGGACCCTGCCGGGGATCAGCCGGCCTGCCATTGCCACCGTTCTGCCCAGCCGGCAGGGGGATGTGGTCATGCTCGATCTTGGGGCCAACAGCGATTGCGATGCCCAGAATCTGGTGGAGTTTGCCATCATGGGAGAGGTCTTTGCCCGTACTGTGCTGGGGCTTGCGCGGCCTTCCATCGGTTTGCTCAACATCGGTGCCGAGGACATGAAGGGCAACGAGGCGGTGCGCACGGCAAGCGCCCTGTTAAGGGCAAGCCCGCTGCCGATCCGGTTCCATGGCTTCGTTGAAGGGGATGACATCGGTGCGGGGACGGTGGATGTGGTGGTGACGGATGGCTTTACCGGCAACGTCGCCTTGAAGACGGTGGAAGGGACGGCCCGGCTTTACGCCGGCTTTTTGCGGGATGCTTTCCATGGCTCTTTTCTGGCCCGGCTGGGCTATTTTCTGGCCCGTCCGGCCCTGACCAGGGTCAAGAACCGGACCGACCCCAGGCGCTATAATGGCGCCATGTTCCTTGGCCTCAATGGCGTTTGCGTGAAAAGCCATGGCGGAACGGACGATGTGGGGTTTGCCAACGCCATCGGGGTTGCGGCCAGCCTTGTCACCCGTGGCTTCAACGACAGGATCAAGGATGAGTTCGCGACGTTGCAGTTCGGCGCACCATCCTCCGCGGCCGTGGCAAGCCACCGATGATCACCCGATCCAGAATCATCGGCTGTGGGGCCTGCCTGCCGGACCGCATCGTGACGAATGCCGAGTTGGCGGCACGAATCGACACCACCCACGAATGGATCGTGGAACGCACCGGCATCTTTGAACGGCATGTGGCGGCGGAAGGGGAATGTACCTCGGATCTGGCGACGCGGGCCGCCGAGCGGGCGCTGGCGTCCGCCGGGATCGGCGCCTCCGCCCTTGATCTCATCATTCTTGCGACCGCGACTCCCGATCACACCTTTCCCGCGACTGCCGTCAGGGTGCAAGGTCGGCTGGGGATGAATCGGGGTGCTGCCTTTGACATTCAGGCGGTCTGTTCGGGTTTCATCTATGCCCTGACGGTGGCCGATCAGTTCCTGCGCACCGGACAGGCGCAAACGGCGTTGGTGATCGGGGCCGAAACCTTTTCCCGTCTGCTGAACTGGGAAGACCGCAACACGTGCGTTTTGTTTGGTGACGGCGCCGGTGCCGTGGTATTGCACGCCGAACCGGGAGAGGGCAATGCGCGCGATCGCGGGATTCTCTCCTCCCATATCCACGCCGACGGACGTTATTATGATCTGTTGAAGACGGACGGTGGCCCGTCGTCTTCGCGCTCGATCGGTCTCCTGCGCATGGTGGGACGGGAAGTGTTTCGGCACGCTGTGATCCATCTGGCGGATGTCGTGGGCGAGGCGCTGGCGGTCCATCATATGACTCTAGCGGATATTGACTGGTTGGTTCCGCATCAGGCCAATCGCCGCATCCTTGATGGTACCGTGCGCAAGCTTGGTTTTGCGCCGGAGAAAGTGGTGGTGACCGTTGATCGCCACGCCAACACCTCGGCAGCCTCGGTGCCACTGGCGTTGGCAGAGGCCGTAGCGGACGGCCGGATCTGCCCTGGCCACCTAGTCCTGCTGGAGGCTATGGGAGGGGGATTCACCTGGGGAGCCAGTCTTATACGGATGTGATCTCTGATCATGATCTGTGTGTTATATTAAGGCGATGTATTCTGTTCTTTCCGATCAGGTCGATCATGGGTTCGGTCACTTGAACCAGAAAACGCCGGTTTAGCTCAGCAGGTAGAGCACCTGATTTGTAATCAGGTGGTTACGGCAGATTGCCGGAAAATAGCGGACCTGTAGCGGACCTTCCGGGACGAAGCTCAGCCCTGCGTTGCCCAGCCTCTCGCAGGACGAGGGGGGAACCTCAGCCGTTCCGTCCGTGCAGTCTGTCGGGGTGGCATCGCAGGACGAGGGGCTTGGCAGGCCGGCGATGCGGGGGAAGGCCTTCGACCTCGTGCGGCCTTTCCTCGCCCATGCGGCGGAAACCCTCAAAGTAACCAATGATCACTTTAGGGAAAATCAAGGACTTACGAGGATTGTCCGGGGGAACCGGAAATTTGTGAGTTGCTCAAAGCTACTCGCAAAGGCCTGTCCTCGCCCATGCGGGGGAACCTCTCCCAACTGACCGTCCCAAAGACAGTCAGTCGGCCTGTCCCCGCGCGCGCGGACTTCGGTGCGTACCTCACTGCGTACCAGATCACTGCGAACTTCTGTGCGAACCAGGTCACTGCGAACTTTCTCAGCGACTGCGGGGGAAGGCATGGCCGGCCATGCGGGCGCCCGGTCACCCCCCCGTCGAGGCGGCATCTTCCGCAGCGTAGCGCCGCAGCCGCGATTCCAAATCCAAGCCCTGCTCAGCGCCGTCGGCAGTGTTCACGCCCACCGCCACGTTCGCGGCCTCCTCGTCCTCCATGGCATATCGCCGCAGCCGCTCGGCCAGCGGGATAATCCCCTCGGATTGCCGCCCCGGTGCGTCGTCAAGCGAGAACGCCTGCCTCTCCAATCGAATGATTCGCTCGGTCACACGGCTCAGCCCGTCGAGAGCCTGCACTGCCGTTGCACAGCCGGACAGGTCTTGCACGAGAGGCAACGAATGCGCCAACCGCTCGGCAATCTGGCTTTGTTGCTCCCGAAGCCGGGCGATATCGCGCCGGTGTTGGAGGACGACAGCCACCCCAACGGCGGCGGCAGTGGCCACGATTTCCTGTTGGGGCTGGGTGCTCCCACCCGGCGGATCGGCGGCTGTCTCACGCGCCAGTTCGCTCCGGGTCCGCTGTCGGACGGCATCTGACAGGTCCCGCTCCCAACCTTTTGCAGCGGCATGACGGCGGATCGCGATTTCAGTGACGCGATGGGCAGCGGCGATCGCGCGTACCGACACCTGGCCCGCCCGATAGGCAGCGGCGATCGACTCCCAATCGGCAAGGGCGGGGGGGATAGCGGCAACGGCGGTGTGTTCGTCCCAAATCTGCTTCAAGCGGGAAGGGTTGCCCCCACCGACCTTCTGGCGTAGGGCAAAGCTGGTGATGTTGCGGCCAGCGGCTTGCAACTCTTGACCGGCCCGGATGATTGCTTCGGACGTAAATTCGGCGGGACGCATGGCGGGGTTCTCCTGCCCGGTTGATCGAACGCCCTCAACGTAACACAAACAAACCTATAAACTTACAAATTTATAAACCCTACGATGCACCCGGCAAGGAGGGCATGCCCGGCCTCAGAGTAGGGGGCTGCGACGCTCGGGGCGCCTTCGGTGCGTCGGGGGCGATATGTTCATTATTTAGGCAGGAGGCACGCGCCTTAGACGATAGCCCCTCCAAGCCTCAGGGAAGCTCCGTGGTGCGGATGGTCGCGTTGCGATAGGGGGGAAAAGGTGACATCATGACCATCTCACGCACCACGGAGCCTCAGAAACGGCTCGCAGGGCAGGCAGGAGGCATCGACGATGGCTTCCCCCGGCTCGGGGTGGCCGCAAACATCCCAACCGTCCCGTTCCATCGCGGCACAGGCCATCTCGGCCCGAGCCAGGGTGGCGGCGGCCCGGTCGGTGGCGAACAGCAGCGCCAGCAACTCGGCCTTCACGGCCCGCGCTTCGGCCAGCAAGGCCGGCGACGGCGGGATGGCGGCCCGCAGGCGAAGCTCCCCGTCAACGAGGGTCAGGCGCACCCCGGCTGCTTCGAGTTTGGCCAGAACAGAACGGCGGCGGCGGTCATAGGCTGACCTCCCACGCGGCAACCGGCCCGTCGTCGCCGGCATCGGCCCGCCGGCTTGTGTGGCAGGTACGAACGTCCGTGGCGCCCGTCGTGGGCGGATCGGTACTGGTAGCTCGTCTGGTCGAACCACAGGCCGCACTTGCCCTCCCAGTCGCCGTTGCGTTGCTTGGCGACGTTGAGCACCACGGGCGGCATATCGGCCAATTCTCGGAGTTTCTCGGCGGCTCCCGCATCACCCTTGTCGGCGCGTTCGCTTTGGCGGGTGATTTCGTCTTCGATCTTCCGATTGCGCCATACGGCGAGGATGTTGAAGGCGTTCGCCCCGATTTCGCTCGTGCCCTTGATGTCCTCAAGCTCGGGCACGCCGGTCCCCTGACGGTCGGCCTTGCGGGCATGAGCCACCAAGTGCAGGTGAACGCCCCGCTCGATCGCCCATGACACCAGGGCGAAGACGGCCTTTTCCTGCCCGTCGTAATCCTCCGCCCCGATACCCAAGCGCATGAGGCTGTCGATAACGAACACATCGCAGTCGTAGCGGCAGCGGGCGTACTCGAATACGTCGAGGATGGCCCCCACCCCGCTCTTGCCCACCAGGGCGAACACCCACAACCACGAGTCCAACCAACCCATGACTTGGCGGATATAGGCTTCCGGCGGGCGGTCGGTGTTGCCGGCCTGCTTGACCATGCGCTTGAGCATCTGGCGCGGGGCCATTTCCAGCGAGGCGATGCAGGCCCGCGCCCCCTGTTCGCCCATCGCCACAAGGGCATGGGACAGCAATTGTGACTTGCCGGCCCCGCTTGGCCCGGTCCACACAGACAACTCGCCCGGACGGAACACCAGCTTGTGCCCGATCTTGGCAAAGGGCAGGCGATAGCCGGGTTCCACATCACCCGATGGCCAAAACAGCGCGATCACGCCGTCGGTGAACGCGCTCGCCCGCCGCAGCTCCTCGGGGTCGAGCGTCCGGGCATTCACGAAGCAGGCGGCGATGTCTTCAGCCGATACCCCCGCCTGACGACATGCGTTCAAATCCTTGCCTGGCAAGGCCACATGCCGGCAGCGGTGGCGGCCCAGGCGGGTTCTGATCTCCCCAGAGCCGCCGCTTCGCCCTCGCGGTCCATGTCGAGGGCGAGGTAGATGGTCTCGAACCGCAGCAGCCGCTCGTACTCGGATTCGATCCACGCCTGTTTCGCGCCCGTTCCACCGCCGAAGGGGAGCGACAGCGCCGGCCAGCCGTATTCTGCCGCCGTCATGGCGTCGATCTCGCCTTCGGTGATGGTCACCGCGCGGGCGTTTGGGTCGATGGCCTGCCAACCTCACAACACCGGTTCGCAGCCGGGTTCGACGCGGATGATCTTTTTCCCAGCCGGGTCGCGATCCACCCCCAGGTATTTGCAGGCGGCCAGGATGCCATCGGGCAGAAACGAGGGCAGGACGATGGTTCGGCCATCCTCGCCCACTCGATACCGGCGGATGGTCCCGGCGGACAGCATGCGCGTCCCCGTCAGGTAGGCCAGCACGGCGGACGCAGGCGCGGCCCCTTTTGGCTTGGGCGGACGGCGGTAGGATTTGGCCGGCTTGTCGAATCGGGGCCGCTCCAGCCCCAGCCAGCCCCGGATGTCGTCAAGAGCAACCGGCAGGTCTTGGCCCTTGACGGCCCGCCACAGGTCGATCAGGTCGCCGCCTTGGCCGGTTGCAAAGTCTGTCCACACCCCGGCTTTGGCGCCCTTGACCGCGACCTTGAGGGATTTGCCCGGTTCGCCCGCCACCGATCCGGCGCACCACTCACGGGATTCAAGCCTGCCTTGGGGCAGCAGGCGTTCCGCCACAACCAGCGCCTTGTCTCCCAGGGCGCGCTTGAGAGCGCGGAGGTCGGTCATAGCATCGGCCCCAGGTCGGCGTAAAGCTTACCCAACGCGCCTGCCGACGTGATTGGCAGGCCGAGTTCGTCAAGCTCCGGTTCGGGCGGGGCGCGGAGAACCGCGGCGAGGTATTCGCGGGGCGCGGATTTGCCTGCGGCGAGGTGTAGCGTGCGCATGGCTGCATCCAGCGCGCCTCCATGGCGTTTGATCAGGTTCGTGATTTGCCCCCCGGCATTGCGTCCGAGAACGGTTTTGCCGTAGTCGAACACGGCCTTTTGGGGATCGGGTGACGCCGACATGCTCTCGGGCAAAGGCTTGTCCTTGGAGGCGCGATTACCCACCGAAAGCCCTGCGGCGCCAGCCGCCGCTGAAGGAGATTTATCTCCTTCAGAGTATATGGGTGTGGGTGTGGGTGCTTGATTCCTGCTTGAGCAAACGGGAAGGTTTGCTTGGGGTATCTCGTTGTTTCTCAATGAGTTGGCAGCTGCGCGAGCTAGTCCGCCCCTGCGTCCAGACTCTGCACGTTTGCAAGCACGCTGTACAAGGTACTCCCGCTCCGTCGAAAGCCGCTTGTGCCGCCAACGGCCATCGTTCCCCAACGTCCAGAAAGCCAATACGACCGATTTCTGTTTAAGCCACGTCCGCATGTCGGCGCCTACGTAACGGGCCAATAAATTATCGTTGTCGGGCAACGAACAGTCCGGTGTTCTCCACGCCGTCATCAACAACAAGAGGTAGCAGCCGTGCTGTGCTTGAGTCAGGTGACGTGTGTCGTAAAGGTAAGCATCAGTCCAAAGTTGTAGTACCTGGAACTGTGCCATCAGCGGTCCCTCACAGCCAGTGGGTTGTCTATTCCAGCGAGACCAACCCAACTGCGGGACCCGAAGTGCCAGGCAATCCGCTGCATCGCCTTTGCCATGCCGGCGGGATCAACCCAAGATTTTGACCCGTAATGCAGCCAGCAATCAAGTAGACACCCGGCTGCGGGTACGGTTCAACATTATGTGGGCTATGGTATGGGATTCTGTGAAGGAGGAAAACCCGGCCATGGTGACACCGAAACTGAGTGACGAAGCGCTT
>WOUV01000228.1 GCA_009773045.1 Rhodospirillaceae bacterium
GAACTGTACGGCCTTGAGAGCCGCTCCACCGTCAACAGGCTGTTGCGCAAATACCTGGAAGAGGTGATCCTGACACCGACCGAGCTGCTTCATAACAATCGTGAATTGAAACGCCTGCTGGATCTTGATATTGCCCAAAGCGCCGTCGATCGCGTGGCCACGTTGCAGGCCAAGCAGAACAGTAGCGATTCCCGTGAGCGCCGTGATGTACTGTATGGTTTCGTCGAACAGGCTTGGCTGCGGTTGCGCCAGCTTGGCGATCGTCCCGATGTGCCACGAGTCCGGGAGATCGGGTTCGCGGCGGCGGTGGAACGGATCGACGCCACGGCTGCTCCCGAAGAACGGGATTTTCTTGCCCTGGTGGCGTTGTCCAACGAGCTTGTCAATTTACGGAACTGGTCGGCCAAGATGCAAACGCTCATCGATCAGATGGACAAGGCCGGCGCCAGCCGTGCCGTGGGTTTGATCGACCGGGTCATCGCCGATATCTGCGGGGCACGCGGCATCATCCCCGAACTGGTGGGTACGACGACGGCCAATCTGGGGACGTTCATTCTGACGCTGGTTGATTTCAGCAATGGCAGGCTGCCAGGGGCCGGTCGCATGGATGACGACCCGGCGCTTGCTTTGAACCGACGCCTTGCCGCGAGCCAGATTGCCGATACGCGCTCCGTTCTGGTCGATTACGCCGTGCGGCAGATGCGTTCCGCCCAACCTTTGAGCCGCAACGAACCCGGCGCCGAGTACGACGTGTTCCAGAGGCTCGCCAACCGACTGATAACGCCGGCCGAGATGTTCGGCGGCAGCGCCACGGCCGAGGCCCTGTCCCAGCGCGCCTTGCGTTTCCTGCCGCAAGGCGGGGCGCCTGGACGGCGCGAGGCGGTACGGACGGTGACCGGCCTGTTGCAGACACCGATCCAGAAAACACGTTTCCTGCTGGCCCTGGCCAACACCGATCTCGGGCGCGAGCAAATGGATGTGATTACCACCCAGATGAACGATTTCCTGGGGCGCGCCAACAGCATGGAAGATCTGGTGACGCCTCGTACCGCCCCCAAGGCCAGAATGCAGGAAGTGACCACCCTTTACACTCTGCTGCGCCAGACCGAAGGGGTGGCGGAGGAAACACGCTTCCGTCTGGCCGACCACATGGACGGCCTGCTGACTCAGTTCCTGATAGACAACCAGATCATTGAAAAGCTGGATCGGACCGAGGATTCCTTGCGGTTGCGGGCCGTGCGGCTGGTGCAGTTCTGCGCCTCCGGCGTTCTGACCGACGGACAGGCCTTTGAACTCGCGCGCGAGCGGGTGTTGACTCACCTGCGCCAGCCGCGGTTCGAGGAAACGTTCATCGCCGATCTTGCCGATCCCGCCGCCAAGGAAAAAGCCTTGCGCGACTTTCATGCCCTTTTGAAAACATCGAACTTCTTTCGCGAACGGTAAGGGAGTCGTTGAACCATGAGCCATCGCATCGACCGGGGCGCCTATGCCGCCCTGTACGGTCCGACGACGGGGGACCGGATTCGCCTCGCCGATACCAATCTGATCATCGCGGTCGAGCGGGATCTGACCACCTATGGTGAGGAGGTCGTGTTCGGCGAGGGTCGGGTGATTCGGGATGGCATGGGGCAATCGCAGGTGACCTACAAGAAAGGGGCGGTGGATACCGTCATCACCAATGCCCTGATCGTCGATCACTGGGGCATCGTCAAGGCCGACATCGGCATCAAGGACGGGCGCATCGACACCATCGGCAAGGCCGGCAACCCGGACATTCAGCCCGGAGTTGATATCATGATCGGCCCGGGGACCGAGGTCGTTGCCGGCGAGGGACGCCTTGTCACGGCCGGGGCCATTGAGGCGCATATGGCCTTCATCACCCCGCAACGCCTGTGGGAAGCGCTGCATGCGGGGGTGACGACCGCGCTGGGGGGGGGCACCGGTGCCACCGCCTGTACACCCGGCCCCTGGCACATCGGTCGCATGCTGCAAGCGGCGGAGGACATGCCCCTCAACATGGGGTTTTTTGGCAAGGGCAGCGCCGCGAAACCCGATGCCTTGCGGGAACAGGTCATGGCCGGCGCGTGTGGTTTGCGGCTGCATGCGGCGTGGGGCGCAACGCCCGCGGTCCTCGACACCTGCCTGTCACTGGCCGAACTGGTGGACGTTCAGGTGAGCCTGCATGTCGATACCTTGAACGAGTCCGGTGGTTTTGCCGGAATGCTGGCTGCCTGCACGGAACGCACGCTGCATGTCGTCCACACGGGCGATACGGCGGATCTGCGGCGTTTGTGTGAGGCGCCGTATGTCCTGCCCTCCGCCCCTCCCGCGCCGTTTTCTGAAAACGCTGGGAACGAGAGCATTCGGGATGTTTTGCACGACCGTGGGGCAATAGCGCTGCCGGCGGGAGAGAGTATCCTGCGTGTCTGGCAAACCGCCCATGCGATGAAGGAGGCGTTCGGTCCCTTGCCAGAGGAAACCGGCGATAACGACAACTTCCGTGTGCGACGCTATATCGCCAAATACACGATCAACCCGGCCATTGCCCATGGCATTGCCCAGCATGTGGGTTCGGTGGAGGTGGGCAAGCTGGCCGATCTCGTTTTGTGGCAACCGATGTTTTTCGGCGTCAGGCCCGACCTTGTGATCAATCCAACGGCGCAGCCCCGGCCCATGTTCGGTGCTTATGGACGGGCGCGAACGCTTGGCGCGATCACGTTCGTTTCGCGGCAGGCCATCGAGGAAAGCGTGGGCAAGACGCTTGGTCTTCAGAAACCATTGGTCTCGGTCTGGGGAACGCGCACGATCGCTAAAAAGGACATGGTGCTTAACAACGCTCTGCTCGCAGATGTGGATGTGTCCGCCGTCGCGCCGGACGTTCTTCCCTTAGCGCAACGCTATTTCCTGTTTTGAGGAAGGGCCTGCATCGAACGCCGCCACCATGACCCTTGCCTGGAACGATCAAAATATCACCCCCAGTCAGTGCCCAAAGAACTTCATGGCCGCTAGAGCGGCAACGCCCGCGGCGATCAGGCCACCGAGTTTGATCGTCATGCGCAATTCCATCGCCTTGGCTTCCGCCCGCATCGTGGCGTTCTCGGCGATTTGCCGCCATTCCGATTCGCGCAAGGCAGACCGCATCGCGGCGTTCTCGACGGCCTGCCGCTGTTCCGATTCGCGCAGGGTAGACTTGAGTTCGGTTATCGCCGCCATGGTTTCGGTCTTGACTGCGGCGATTGCGGCCATGGTTGCGGCCTGTGCCTCGCGTACGTCGGCCTTGGTGGCGATTTCGGCGGTGGTCATGGCTTCGGCCATGGCTTCGGAAACATCTGCTGATGCTCGAAGCCGGCGGCTTCCAGTTTGCGCGCCAGTTTCAGGGTGTCGAAGGCAACGGCAAACGGCATGGGAAAATCCTTCCTCGATTCCTTTTCTTTCCTTATTTGAACGGCATTTCGACAGGGCCGAGGGCATGGGGCGCCGTTTCGTCGATGCGTGGAAGCCGTCCGCGTTGTGGCGCCCTATGCCGAGGTGGACGCCCGGTTCGTGCTGTAGGTGCAATGCCGTTCAAATAAAGAAAGAAGCCGATCGGCGCTCAGCGTATCGATCGGGCCACCGCCGCCTGGTTTCGATCCGCATATCGTCAACAAACGAGGAAGCCTGTCATGATGTCCGTCCCGATTCTGCCCCCGACCGAAGAGAACCTCGTCCTGGCCGCGCGTTGCATCCGTTCGGGGGGCGTCATCATCGCGCCCAGCGACACCAATCTGGCGTTGACCATCGATCCCTGGAACAATCAGGCCATCGACCGGGCGTTCCGCATCAAGCGGCGGCCCGCCACCTCGGCACTGACCATCTTCGTTTTCAATCCCCATGACTGGCGGGATTATGCCACCGTGATCAACCCCGCGCTCATCGACCGGATGGTTCGAGCGGTTCTGGCCAGGCCCGCTCAACATCGTGGTTCCCCGCAACGCCAAAGTGCCCAATGCCATCGTTCGCGGCGGTCTCACCGTGGCGATCGGGTGCCTACGCAATCCCACGCTGCGCGGTCTGCTGCGTCATGTCGGTCATCCGGTGGCGATGACCTCGGCCAACCTGTCCGGTCAGGCTGACGGAGTCCTTGTGGATATGGCGCTGGCCATCGCGCAGGTGGGAGATGCGGTGGATTACATCCTCGAAGGCGGCAACCAGGACACCACGATGTCCAGCACCATCGTCGATCTGTCCGGGCCTCCGCGCATTCTGCGTCATGGCGACATCACTGCCAACGCGCTTGCGGCCGTCTTGCCGGTTGAAACAGGTGAGACGGCGTGAAAGCGGCGGAGCCGCAACCAGAAGAGTCGTATGACCGACCGCGAAACTCTTCGCGGCTTGCGCAGAGTTTCGCGGTCGGTCATACGGGAGGGCTGATTGATATCGCGGCTTGCCGTCCCGGTTGGCGTATTCGGCGCCGAGGAAGACGCTTCCCAAGGAATCGAGGGGGGTGTGGGGGGAGGCCGTGCCTCCGATTCCTTTTTCTTTCTTGTCTGGCTTGGGCGCGCATGCGCTGGCTCGCCATCCGTGACGAGCGCTCCTTGACTCCCCGGCTTCTCGCGCCCATGGTGAAGAGAGAGCCGTAGCACCTACAGCACGAACCGGGCGTCCACCTCGGCATAGGGCGCCACGACGCGCTCGGCGGTGCGCGCCAGCAGCCCCAGCTTCGTCAGTTCCTCCACATCACGGTGAACGTTCTTGTAATCGCGGTGCAGATCGGCGGCCAACGCCTTGATGGTGGCGACTTGGTGGTGGCGGACGTAGCGCAGCAGGTGCAGCCGTTTCGGCGTCAAGGCCGCCAGCAGCGCCTCAAGGTTGCGGAACGTGAGGTTCGTTTCGTTGACGTCCTCGCCCCGCTCCGCCCGCTTCCAGGCGTCGATGAAACGGCGCCCCATGTCCTCGTCCGTGCCGATGTGAACGCGGATGGTGTCGCTCATGGGTTACCTCGCAGCTTCTCAACGTCGGCCAGAAAATCGGCTACCAACTTCTCGGGCGTGGTGAAGGCATATGGTTCTTCCCGGCCCTCCACATGGCGATGGTCGCCCTTGCCGCGCTCGTTGTCGTATCCCGCCAGTCGCCGGCCGGGGTAGCCGTAGAACAGGCTGTATTTGAGGGCGTGCGCACTCCCTGGCACCGGCTCGGGGACCTTCCAAATGACCATTTCGAGGATCGCTCCATCCTGGTAATCCATCCGGTCGTAAAAGATGCGCCGCAAAGATGCGCCGCGCCGCTATCATATGGTGCCGGATACCATACAGGGGTGTAGGGTGTCAAGCCAAAAACAAAAATGTGGGGGAGGCGCAGCCTCCCCCACACCCCCTCGATTCCTTATTCCTTACTTACGGCGTGAAGTCGGCCACCACCCGAAAACTACCCGCGCCGGGTCGCCATTCCGTTCGGGCCGTGGTCAGGGGGCGGCGCGGAAAACGGGCAGGCTCAGCCAGCAAGCACCCCGATACCGCATCCAGGCCATCGTCGCACCCCCCCATTCCCGGCTGCCACTCGCGCATCTCGGCGATGAACAGCGTTTCCCAAACCGAACGATGCGCCCGCAAGGCGCCGGCAGCCAGAACGGCATCGAACGCTTCGATGATGCGGATGTCCTTGTTGCGGGTCGAGACGGCTTCGACGACACCACACGGCACCTGCTGCTCCGCTAGCTCCCGCCGCAGCAATCCGGGCAGGAAGCGCCCGATCCCGTTCGTTTCCAGGCGCACGGCGGGGATATGCAAATCGCGCACGAAGGCGGCCACTTGGCGGCAGAACTGGGTGACTTCATCGGCGGGGGTGGCAGGATCGTGCCGGAGATAGCGAATCCCGTGCAACCAATATTCTCCCTGGTCGTCGGTGTAAACGCACGCAACCACCGATGAATCCCCGCGTCCCGTGGCGCCATAGGCCGGGTCCCACCAGCACGAGGCCGAAACCAGTCTCCATCCCATGAGTCGCAACGTTGCCTCGCCATTGCTTTCGGCATAGTCTAGATCTCCCTCGTAGAACTTGAGCCGATCGGGGTCAAGGCGCCCGTCGGCGATGTTGACGGGCCTTAACAGCATCTGGCTGGCGAACTTGTTCGGACCGCTGCGATGACGCATCACCGCGATCTTGTCTTCGGGGAAACGCTCCGGCCAGGTACCGCGGCCCGTGGTATCGACGACGGGAATCTCAAGCCGCTGGAATCCTTCCAGAAATGGCCGCTCCTCGCCAGCTTCGGGCCGCAGCGTCGCGGCGTAAAGGGTGTAATAGGTGTGGGGAGTGCCCACATACAAGGCCATCCCGCCCGGAACCAGAACATAGTCCAGTTCGGACAGCCGGTCCCGTAGATCGGCACGCTTGGAGGCCGTGTCACAGGTGTTTGGCACCTCCACGTCATCGCAGATGATCACATCGGCGCGGCTGCCGGTCACGTTGGCCCCAAGGCCCTTGGCCAGCATGGACGGGTCCCGCAGTTCGCTAGACCGGTTGACCGTGAACTGATCGGCCGCCCATTGCTCGCGCTGCCTAGGTTTCAGATCCCGGGTCAGCGGATGCCGTTCGATGACCCGCTTGACGTTGCGGACCATCTTTTTGGCCAGGGCATGGTCGGCGGCCAGAACCAGGATGCACAGATCGGGACGGAGCCGCAACATCCAGGCACAGAACAAACCAATGAGGGTGGATTTCCCGGAATCCCGAAAGGCCATCAGCAGGCCATTGCGCTCCGGCCCGTGCCAGCGTTCGGTCAGCCACCGGGCCATCCGCAAGTGATGGCGCGGCGTTGTCAGACGCTGACGGACGTTCCAGATCCAGATGAATTCGGGAAAACCGATGGTCGGGACGTGTCCGGTCATGAGTCATCGTCCAGGTCACTGACGGCGGACCGGGTCCCGGCCAGCAAACGGTCGAGGTCCTCGGCCTCGCTATCGGTCATGGTCCCCTTGCCTTCGGCCCAGCGGGCCAGTTTAACCAGCATATCGACATGCGCCAGTGCCGCGCGGCAGGCCGCATGGTGGGCGGCGAAGCCCTTGACATCCGCGGGCGGGACCTCCCCCACGAAGCCATCATAGCTTTTCACCGCCTGGGCGATGCGTTTGGCCAGAGTTTCCTTGAACTGCTCGCGCACTCCTCATAATTGATGAGAATGAATGATTGTTAACCCCTGATGATTGTTCCTCCCCCTGCTGCTTGCACCGCCGCCTCCCGCCGGGCCACGGCATCGGCGATGGCGGTGTCGTACTGGTTCGCGGGGATGTGGACCTTCAGCGCCGCCAGGATGCGGCGCGCCTTGCCCTGTTCGATCTTCTCTGTTCGCAACAAAATCCGCAGCCGGTCGCGGTATTGGAAGTCTGAAATGGTCTGAACCTGCGCGTCGGTAAGCGTGTCCGGCAGCTGGTCCGATGGCGTGGTCTTGTACTGTGCCAGTTCCGCCGGCCAATCGCCGCCGGGCAGGCTCGCCAGCCTGGTCGTGTAATGGTCAATGTTCAACTGATATTGAAATACTTCGTACTCCCCGCCCGACAACGTTGTCGGCACGCACGGCAAGGGTGTGAGCTTCACTGATGAAAGACATTAGGGAAGTCCTTTCTGTGAAGAGATCAAGATGGTGAGAATGCTATTCCCCAAACATGACCAGTAGGGGGTATTGCTGGGTTACTATATTTCGTCCCAAATCCAGCATTCCATGAATAAGCATGGATATGGGACTGGCCATCCATCAGTTTAGAATGGCCTTCCAGAGGCGGGGGAGCGGCAGGCACGCCTGCGGGGGAGCGGCAGGCACGCCTGGATGATTTTGACGATGC
>WOUV01000015.1 GCA_009773045.1 Rhodospirillaceae bacterium
ACGATTTGAGTCCCCCTTCCATCAAAGCCAGACCCCTTGAATCACACGCAGATTCCTGCCGTCAACAACCCATTGCGCTAAACTGATAGATGGTCAGCACTCCCCCCCTTACATTCTTTTTCGCATCCGGATTCCGTATTACCTGTTTACACGTCATCCGGCTTTGTTAAAGTCCACTCCAATTGGCACAGGAAAAATCTTGAGGACTGGAAGAAAAAATGACACTCAGAAGAAAACATATCGTTTTGATCGTGGCGGCACTGATTCTTGCCGCCGGCACGACACGGTCCCAGGCGGCGGATGCCGTGACGGAGGCCAACGCCACGGTCCATCATCGCCAGAAGATCATGGAAACGGTGGGCGGGCTGATGGCGGCGTTGGGCTGCACAATGGAAAAGAAATGCACGCTGGACAACAAGGACCTCAAACACGCGGGCAAAGGCCTCGCCTTCATGGCCGAACTGGCGCCCGCGTCTTTCAAGGACAAGGCGGAAGGGGCCACCCTCAAGCATACCGCCAAGCCCGATATCTGGAACGAATGGGCCAAGTTCGAAACCGGCCTCAAGGCCATGGGTGAAGCGGCGACCAAGGTGGCGACTCTGGCCGGCGCCGACAAGCGGGACGAGGCCTTGGCCGCCGTCGGAGAACTGGGCAAAACCTGCAAAGGCTGCCACGATGCCTTCCGCACGAAGTGATCCTTGAGCAACGGGCATGGCCGGTACAGACTCGACCCGTCCTGTCCTCGTTGCCGCGACCGCGCCGGTGGTGATTCTGGTGCAGCCGCGACTGGCCGAAAACGTGGGCACGACGGCCCGGGCGATGCTGAATACCGGCCTGACCGTTCTGCGGCTGGTGGCCCCTTACACCTCCCCCCTCGAGCCACGGGCGTTGGCGGCCGCCTCGGGAGCGGAAAGCGTTCTTGCCGCGGCCACCGTGCATGCCTCCCTGCCGGAGGCGGTGGCCGACCTGCACCGGCTTTATGCCGCTTCGGCGCGCCGGCGGGAACTGGTCAAGCCGGTCCTGACCCCCCGCCGCGCCGCCCTGGCCTTGCAGGAGGCGGGCCGCCGGGGAGAACGCTGCGGTCTTGTGTTCGGGCCGGAGCGCACCGGCCTTGCCAATGACGACATCGCCCTGGCCGATGCCATCGTCGAAGCGCCCCTCAATCCGGCCTATGCGTCACTGAATCTGGCCCAGGCGGTGCTGATTGTCGGGTACGAATGGTTTCTGGCCGGTTCTGAAGGAGGGGTGGAGGAAACCCTGCCAACGGGCGACAGTCGCCCCGCGACACGAACCGAACTGTTCGACTTTTTCCGCCATCTGGAGGATGAACTGGACGCCTGCGGCTTTTTACGGGTGGCGGACAAGCGCCCCGCCATGGTGCGCAACATCCGCACCCTGTTCGAGAGAGCCAGCCTGACGGAACAGGAAGTCCGCACCCTGCATGGCATCGTCAAGGAATTACGCTGGGGCCGCGTCCGCCCGGAAGGAAGCCTGCGGCGGGAAGACGACATGGAACCGGAAGCCCTTGGCCACTGGCGGCGCGCCCAACGCTCCCCGCGCAAGATGCGGGGTGAAAAGTAAGGTTGACGAAGACCGGACGATCGGTCACCAATGGGCACGAACCAATACGCACCAATCGTCACGCCATGGATTCGGACCGGGACGCTTCCCATGCATGACCGTTCCTACGAACGCCTGAACGACATCGCCGCCACCTTGCTGGGCCAGCGGGTCGATGCTGTTACAGCCGTCGGTAACGGTGGTGAAAACCGCCTGTGGAAGGTCAGTGCCGCCGGCCAAGCCTTCGCCTTGAAAACATACCCGCGCCCGCGACCAGGACAGCACGATCCCCTGACGACCGAATTCACCGCCCTCTCCTTTCTCCACCGCCACGGCATCACCGATGTGCCCCGGCCGGTGAAAGCCGATTCGGGATTTTACGCCGCCGTGTACGCCTGGATCGAGGGAACGCCGCTGACCGCGCCCGGCCGGGCCGACGTGGACGCCATAACCGGTTTCCTTGAACGGATTCAGGCCCTGCGCACGGGGGAAGACGCCTTCGCCCTGGAGCCGGCGGAATCGGCCTGTCTGTCGGCCCTCGCGGCGGTGGAGCAGACCGACACCCGCCTGGAACGCCTGAAAGACAGGGGCGGGGGTTTTCCCGATCTGCATCGTTTCATCATGGACGATCTGGAACCGGCCGCTGAAAAGGCGGCGGTGGCCGCCTATCACGGTTTTCAGGATCTGGGCCTTTCCTTCGATCAGCCTTTGCCGCGTGCCAAGCAATGGCTGTCGCCCGCCGATTTCGGCTGTCACAACATCCTGAAAAGTCCTGACGGGCGGTTGGTGTTTCTCGACTTCGAACGGTTCGGGCGGGACGACCCGGTTAAACTGGTGGCCGACACCCTGCTGCACCCCGACACTCTTTTGCCACTACCCCTGGCGCAGCGATTCCTTGAAGGGATGGGAGGACTGTTCGACGAACAGCAATGGTTCCTTTTCCGCGCCCGTTTCCAGTGGCTTTACCCATTGTACGGCGTGCTCTGGTGCATGAGCATCCTTAATGCCTTTCTTACGGAGCGGGGAGAACGGCGTTTTCTGGTGGGCGGACGACTTGAACGCGAAACCGCCATCGCCCGGCGGCTGGCCGCTGCCAGGGCTGCCCTTGCCCGGGCGCATTTGCCCGCATTGTAGAAAGAATAAGGAATCAAGGGGGGTGTGGGGGGAGGCCGCGCCTCCCCCCACGTTCTGGTTTTTGTTACGGGGGGGCTTTGCCTCCCCGTAACAAAAAGCAAAATGCGGGGGAGGCACAGCCTCCCCCGCGTCCCCTTGATTCCTTATTCTTTGACATTGCGGGCGATATCGAGAAAAACCTCTTCCAACGTCTCGCGGCCATAACGACTGATCAGATCTGCCGGCGTGCCGGAATCGTACAAACGCCCCTTGCGTAGAATCAGAACGACATCACACAACCGTTCCACCTCTGCCATGTTGTGTGAGGCGAGAAGAATCGTGGCATTTCGCCCATACGATTCAAGATACCCTCGCACCCAGTCGCCGGTGTCAGGATCAAGGGAGGCGGTCGGCTCGTCCAACAGCAACACCTCGGGCTGGTTCAACAACGCCTTGGCCAGGGTGACACGGGTTTTCTGGCCGGCGGACAACTTTCCGCAGGTCCGATCCAGAAGATTTTCGATGTCAAGTTCCCGAGCCAATCCGGCGATACGTTCGTGCACCCCTGAAATGCCATAAAGGTGCGCATAAACGATCAAATTGGCCCGCACCGACAGCCGGTGCGGCAGATCGACATAGGGGGAGGCGAAATTCATCCGCGCCAGAACGCGGTGACGATGACGCACCATGTCTTCCCCCAACACCCGGATCGTGCCGGCGCTGGGCAAAAGAAGCCCCAGCAGCATGGCGAGCGTCGTGGTTTTGCCGGCGCCGTTGCCCCCCAGAAGCGCCACCGTCCGCCCTGGCTGCACCGTGAAGGAAAGGGAATCAACCGCAACCAGTGTTCCGTAGTGCTTGGTCAGCCCCTGAACCTCGATGGCGGGTGGAGTTGTTGTCATGCGGGGGGCCTTGTCAGGAACAAAGAAAGAAGACGCGAGGGAGGCTGAGCCTCCCCCACGTTTTTTGATCACACCGCCCGCATCTTGACATAGGCCCCGGGGGCATCCTCGATGGCCTTCAGCGGGCCTTCGCCGGGAACGCGGGCCGGCACCTTGTCCGGCGCCTGCTTCGTGACCCACTCCAGCCAGTCGGGCCACCACGACCCCGGCTGCTGTTGCGCCCCCTGGAACCAAGCCTCCGAGCTTTTCGGCGGCTTTTTGGGGTTGGTCCAGTAGTGATACTTGTTGGACGCCGGCGGATTGATGACGCCGGCGATGTGACCGGAAGCCGACAGAACATACCGGACCGGCCCGCCCACGAGCTGCGTTCCGGCATAGTTGGAGGTCCACGGCGCGATGTGGTCCTCGATGGCCGACAGGAAATAGGCCGGGGTCTTGATCTTACCCAGATCGACCGGCACCCCCAACATGGTCAGGGCGCCCGGCTCCCGCAGCTTGTTTTCCTGATAGAACTTGCGCAAGTAGAAGCTGTGCATGGCATAGGGCATGCGGGTGGAATCGCTGTTCCAGTACAAAAGATCGAACGGGAACGGGTCCTTGCCCAACAGATAGTTATTGACCACGAACGACCAGATCAAATCGTTGGCCCGCAGCATGCTGAAGGTCGTGGCCATTTCCGAGCCGTCCAGATAGCCGCGTTCCTGCATCTTGGCTTCGACGAGTTGAATCTGAGCCTCGTCCACGAACACGCCCAATTCGCCCGGTTCGGCGAAGTCGATCATGCAGGTGAAATAGGTGCCGCTTTTGATCCGGTCATCGCCCTTGCCGGCCATCACGGCCTGCGTCGCGGTCAGAAGCGTTCCCCCCAGGCAATAGCCAAGCCCGTTCACCTCCCGTTCGCCCGTCACCTGCTCGATGACATCGAGGGTCTGGAGGGGACCAAGGCGCATATAGTCATCGAACGTGTACTGGGCAAGTTTTTCATCTGGATTGACCCACGACATGACAAAAACGGTGTGCCCCTGATCGACGCACCACTTGATCAGGGAATTCTTGGGCTTCAGATCCATGATGTAATATTTATTGATCCACGGCGGAACGATCATGAGCGGGCGCTTGAACACCTGTTCGGTGGTTGGCGTGTACTGGATCACTTGCGCGAGTTCGTTCTGGTGAATAACCTTGCCGGGAGTGGAGGCGATGTTCTCACCCACCTTGAAGGCATCATGGTCCGTCATCCGAATCCGGAGCTGCCCCTTGCCGCGCTCAAGGTCGGAGAGCACATTGTTCAGCCCCTTGACCAGATTCTCGCCGCCGCTGTCGAGCGTCGCACGCAAGACCTCGGGATTGGTCATGACGAAGTTGGTCGGCGCCATGGCATCGACGAACTGACGGGTGTAGAAGTCCACCTTGCGAGCGGTCTTTTCATCCAGCCCATCGACGTTCTTGACCACCGACTGGACCCAGCGGGCACTCAACAGATAGGACTGCTTGATGAAATCGAACACCTGGTTCTTTTCCCATGCTTCGTCCTTGAAGCGCTTGTCGGTCGGATCGGACTCGACAACGGGGGGCGCGGCCTCGCCCAGCATGCGGCGCGCCGTGTTCTGCCACAAGGCAAGATAATCCTGCCACAGCGACATCTGCGCGTTCATGACCTTCTGTGGATCGGCAAGCATTTTCGTTGTCATTTCCATGAAGGCACTGCCGATGTTCATCGGGTCAAGGCCGAATTTGGCATTTTCGGTCTGCCGCTGAAGGAAATCAGCGACAATCCGTTGACTCCGCTCGGCGATGTTCGACATCGCCTTCGACATTTCGGCAGGGTTCGGCATATTCATTTTTCCGCCCTGTTGATCGCCCATCTTTGCATCCTTTATCATCGGTCCGCGTGGCGTATTTGGTCCTCGCATCCCCGGTCAGCGTTGTGTATGGTTTCCGGCACAGTCGTAGCCGCGTTACAGTTCAGCCGTATATACAAGTTTTCTTGGAATGTTAAGCGTATTGGCACGGACACGGGCATGAACGGCCCGGCAGGGGGGGAGACACGCAAGGCCGCAACGGTCACAGCTTTCGAGGAATGCCTCGTGCGGCAGCGTTGACGGGTATTCCGCTCGCCCGGACAGCCTCCGACAGACAAGGACAACAGTCATGGCGCGAAGAGCCTGCCCGCAAAAAAGCCTCGTCGCCGCGCTGGGAATGGCGATACTGGCGGGCTGCACGTATGTTCCCGATGCGTTTGACCCCATCGCGTGGTACAAAAATGCAAGCGACTGGCTCACCGGCGCCGAATCGAACCTCGACTCCGGAACCCGGAGCACCGGCGCGCAGGAACCCGTTCAGAACGAAGCCTTTCCTGACATCAACACCGTCCCCGACCGCGCGCCTGCCACAACGCCCGTTACAGCCCAGAGGCCCCCCCCGATTACGCGCCTCGGCCACACACGGCACAAACTCCTTCTCCGCCAAATCCGGAGCCGGAGGCGCGCAAGCCGGTGCTGCCGGCTCTCCTTCCTCCGGTGACGACACAACCGCTTTCGCCGCCTCCCCCGGTGACGCAGACCGCCCCTCCACCGGCAGGCGACCCCGTTCCAACACGGCACACAGAACACACAGAAGAAGAATCGGCCCCGGAGGAGGAAACCGTGGTCATCGGCGGGACAGCCCTTCCGAATCCGGGCGCAACAGGCAGGAAAAAAGGGAAAGCAATCACGCCCCCATCGTGCCATTTCTGCAAGACCGTGCCCGTGGCGGAAGGGGATGGAAGGGCGTGGGAAACGGCAGATCGTGCAGAAAGGACCCCCCTCCCGGGGGAGGAGGAAGCATCGTCCGTGCTGGCCTTTGACACCTATAGCGTCGGCATACCGCCTACCGTATACGGCACTTCTCATCTGGTGCGAAGCGTGCCCTTTGCCAGCGGCTCCTCCACCCTGTCGGCGGAAGGACGGATGAAAATCCGCGAAGCCGTGGCCACCTTACGCCAAAACGGCGGACGGATGCGAGTCGTGGGGTATGCGTCATCCAACCACCGGGACAGTGGGATCGCGCGCAAAGCGGCCAACTTATACCTTTCCATGGAACGGGCCAATGCCGTCACCCGCGAACTCGCGCGGGCCGGCATGGAGACGGAAGAAGTGATGGTGAGCGCCCTGACCACGGCGGCTTCCTTGCGCGGTTTGCCGGACCTGCCACGGGCGGACATTTACCTTGATTATGACGAGTGAGTCCATGAGCTTCGATCGGTCACGATCAAGGCTCACAGGAATCGGCGTCTTGCGCAAAATCCTCGGACATGCTCTTCGTTATCGGGTCACCGATCCGGTGTGGCGGCGTTGGCTCTGGTTGTGGTTGACGGGACGGGCGAAAGGACAGCACGCCTTCGCGCCCCATCGTCCCCCTTATCTGGGGGGAACATGGAAAGGTTTACCGCACGAGGAATCCGCCTCTGCCTTTCCTCTGGTGCCGACGGAGCCTCTGGAGGCGGCGGTTGATCTGCTGTTGGCGGGAAGCGTGGTGCGGCTGGAGCCGGGCGATGAGTCTGCCCTGTACGCCACCGCCTTCCCCGATCCTGAAACGGGACGCGCGCTGCATCGATTCGCCTGGATGCCCCTGGTGCACGACACCCTGCCGCCGAACCGGTTCAAGGCCGTGACCCTGGCCCTGTGGCGGGCCTGGACAGCGCGTTTCGCGGTCCCAAAGACGGCGACACGAAAGACGGCGGCGGTAGACCCCTGGCATCCCGCCATCGCGACCGAGCGGGTGGTCAACATGCTCGCCTTCGCGCGTCGTTATGGGCTGCCGGCGCCGGGGGAGGAGACGCTTCGCCTGCTGGCCGCGCACGGCCCCGCCATCGCCGCACGGCTTGACTATTACGGCGAGGCGGGAACCTCCGGCACGCTTGCCGGCAATGGGCGCGGCCTGTTTCTGTTGGGACTCGCCCTGGGACTGCCGGCGTGCGCCGGGGTGGGGGGGCGGATCTTGACCGAGGAGGCACGGCGCCTGTTTCATCCATCGGGGGTGCTGCGCGAAGGATCAACCCACTACCACCTTCTGCTGACGCGGACCTATGCGGAGGCCTGGGCGGCGGCCCTGGCCCACCGCCGACCCGAAGAACCGGCCTTGCGGGCAGTGGTCATCGCGGCGCTCCGAATCGTGCCACGCCTAGTGCTGCCGGGCGGTTTGCCGCTGGTCGGCGACATCGCTCCCGACTGCCCGCCGGAACACCTTGCCGGCCTGTTCGGCGGCACCAAAGGCGGCTGGCTGGAGTGGCTGAGCGCAGAAGACCGAACCGCCTTCCTCGCCCTGCGTGCGACGATTCTGCCCGCCGATGGCGAGGCTTTGCGCACCGATGGCTGGCTGCGGGCCGATTTCGGCCCCTGGAGTGGCCTGTGGCACGCGCCCGCGGGGGGGCTGGGTGCAAGAGCACGGGCATCAGGATCTGGGCGCCTGCGAACTGCATTATCAGCGTGAGGCGGTCTGGGTGGACCCGGGCGGGGGCACACAACGGGCGAAGGAAGCGATCCGCTACCGTTCCGGGGCGGTGCATGGTCTTGTGTCCATCGACGACGCCGATCCCTCTCCCCACAATTATCAATGGTATAATGAGGCCTTTCGCCACCAAATCTGCGATTCGCCCCCCCGCCTGACCCGCACCGACACCACGGTTACCTTGCGGCATGGGGGCTTCATGCGCCTGCGAGGAGGCAAGGCCGTGGGGCCGCTGGTCCGGGTATGGCGGTTTGCCGGCGGAGAGGTCAGCATGGAAGATCACGTGGAAACGACGGTGCCGGTCACCCTCCGCCGTCGTCTGGTGACGCCCCTGGTCGTGGCGCCGCCCGAGGACGATGGCAGTGTGCTACTGTGGGCCGCGAGGGCCGCCGGTATCGGGTGGTGGCCGATGGGCCGCTCTGCGGCGGCGGTATCCGTTGACACGCTTTACCGGCTATGGCCGGAGGGTTCCGGCATCGGTCCTGGAGATGGTCACACAGGTACACGGAAGATGGTCAGGCCGTGTGCGGTTGATCGCCCTTTAGAGAAAAACCCTGGCCCTTGGCATCATTCCTCCCCCGGAGTCAGTGGCGCGATGGCCGTGGGGTTCAGGCCGGCCTGTTCGACCACGGCCGTCATGTGACGGTGCAGTGTCTCAAGCCAGGGAGCCTGCGGCGGGGAACGCTCCTCCAGCCCCCGCCACAAAGCCAATGCCCGGCGAGAGTCCCCCCCCTGCCAGGCCGCAAGCCCCAGATAGAATGCCGCGCGAGGGTCCTTGGGATCGGCCCGGAAGGCACGGTGAAAGGCCTCCGCTGCCTCGGGCGGCACCTGTCCGTTCCGACTTTGCACCAGCATTTCACCATAGCTTGCAAGGATATCGCCGCCATCGGCCCCCCGCTCGATGGCCATGCGGAACGACCGGGCCGCAAGGGCATAACGCTCAAGCTGCTGTTGCGAACGCGCCAGCAGAAGCCAGCCCTCCACCCGTTCCGGATTCGCCTCCATCCGCCGGGTCAGTTCATCGACCAGATGCTCCACATTCCGCGCCTCGGCACCGCCTACGGCAACCGGCTGGTCCGGCAGATTCGGGGCGCCCAGGGTCAGATAAAGCCCGATCGTCCCCACCGGCACAAAGACACC
The DNA here is from genome assembly GCA_009773045.1 of Rhodospirillaceae bacterium. GTDB lineage: Bacteria > Pseudomonadota > Alphaproteobacteria > Rhodospirillales > Rhodospirillaceae > WOUV01. The sequence continues at coordinate 9,201 of WOUV01000015.1, forward strand.
GACCACACCCGCCAGCCAGCGGTGCCCGCCCGAGGCCGCCGCCTTGAGAACCGGAGGCGCTTCAGAAACCCGCAGCATCCGGCGCTGGATTTCGATCCGGGTGCCAGCGGCCTGCTCCGCCGTCAACAGACCACGGGCCACATCCCGTTCCACTTCGGCCAGTTGGTCTTTGTAGACGGCAAGATCGTGCGTGGAGACCAAAGGCCGGCATCGGCGCCCCATCAAAGGCGTCACCAGAACCGCCACCGTCAGAACAAGAAGAACGCCCGCCGCCCCCCAGAACATCCAGAACGTTTCCGGCCAAAGATCCGCACTCATGCGCGCCCGTCCCCCTCCCCCATCAGAACCCGCAAACGACGTTTTTCCTCCTCTGACAGCGGCGCTGTCGCAGGCGCCATTCCCCGCCGCCGGAACAGCCCGCGCGCGACACTCAATGCCAGCAGCACAAACACGACAGGCCCGAACCATAAGGCCCAGGTGGCCGGCTTGAACGGCGGCATCAAGGTCACAAAGTCACCATAACGATCAACCATGAACCGAACCACATCCTCGTCCGCGTCCCCGGCGACGATCCGTTCCCGCACTAGAACCCGCATGTCATGGGCAAGTTCGGCGTTGGAATCGTCGATGGACTGGTTCTGACACACGACGCACCGCAACCGCTGGCTCACGTCCCGCGCCCGGGCTTCCAGGGCCGGATCGACCAGGATCTCGGCTGGCTCGACCGCCAGAAGGGGAAAGGACACGGCAAGAAAAGACACCACACCGATGACGGCCCTCAAGGAATCACGAATCGTGGGAGTATGGGGGAGGGCACGCCCTCCCCCACGGTTCGTTTTCAAGTTTCTTTCATGCGCTGTCATGGTCGCCGCAGCCGCTCGATCAAGGGCCACAGGGTTTCCTCCCACACCTTGGGCGTCACGGGGCCGATGTGCTTGTAGCGGATCATCCCCGCCGCATCGACGATGAACGTTTCCGGCGCCCCCGTCACCCCGAAATCGATCGCAACCCGGCTGTCCGGATCCCACCCCACCCGGTCGTAGGGATCGCCCTGACGGCGCAGCCACGCCGCCCCCTGTTCCGCCTTGTCACGCCAGTCGATGCCATGAATGGGCACGAGACGCTTGATGCGCATCAGGAAAGGATGCTCGACCAAGCAGGCCACGCACCATGAGCCGAAGATGTTCACAAGGCTCACCTGTCCCTTCAAATCCTCGCTGCGCAAAGGCCGTCCCCGGCCCGGCAGTTCCGGCAAGGCAAACGCCGGCACCGGGCGATCGATCAACACCGACGGCAGGCGGTTCGGGGTTTCCCCCTCCCCCAATGCGATCAACCGCAGCATGAACACGCTAACCAGCCCCAGAAACACCACCAATGGTACGATAAGGGCGGGACGCATGGCCCTTACACTCCCCTGGGGGGCGCCACGCGATGGCGGCGGTCGCTCAAGGACACGATTCCCCCCAAGGCCATCAGCCCGGCGCCATACCACAGCCACGGCACGAACGGTTTGGAGTAGAGACGCACGGTCACGCCTCCCGATTCATCGGTTTCGCCCATGGCCACATAAAGGTCAATGAACCCGGTTGAATGAATGGCCGCCTCCGTGGTGGGCTGGGGAGGATGGGTGTAGCGGCGCTGTTCAGGATAAAGAGTCGTCACCACCGCCTCGTTCCGACGCACGACGACCGTTCCACGCTCCGCCTGGTAATTGGGGCCGGCCACGGTCTCAAGACCGGTCAGGATGAAGGTGTAGCCCGCAAGCTCCAGGCTTTCCCCCGTGTGCAGGCGGGCGACCTTTTCCGCCTCCCACGCCGTCGCCCCCACGACCCCCGCCACCAGCACCGCAAGGCCCCCATGGGCCAGGGTCATGCCATAGGCCGCCCGCGGCAGGGATACCGCCCGGCGCCAGGAATCGGACAGGGAGTTTTGGAACACCCGTCTGGCCCACTCCGCCAGGGTCGCCGCGCCCAGCCATGCCGCCACCCCCATGCCGCCCGCCGCCGCAAGTTCGTGCGATCCCCCCCACGCGAGGACCACTCCTCCGGCCACGCCGGCGGCGAGCACCGCCGGCCACAGCCGGCGTGCCATTGTCTTCCCCTCGCCCCGCTTCCAGGCCAGAAGCGGACCGATGGCCATGACCAGCAGCAGCGGAATCATCAGCGGGACGAAGGTACGGTTGAAGAACGGCGCCCCCACAGACAGCTTGCCAAACCCCAACGCCTCCGCCAGCAGCGGATAGAGGGTCCCCAACAGAACGGTTGCCGCCGCCACTGCCAGCAGGACCGAACTGAACAACAGGCCGCCCTCCCGCGAGACGACGGCGAACAGGCCCCCCCCCTGCAACGCCGGCGCCCGCACGGCGAACAGGGAAAGCGAGCCTCCCACCGTCACCGCCAGCAGGACCAGAACAAAGACCCCCCGCGCCGGGTCCGCGGCGAAGGCATGGACCGATGTCAGAATGCCAGAACGCACCAGGAATGTTCCCAACAGGCTCAGTGCGAACGTGATGATGGCGAGAAGAATCGTCCATTTCTTCAACCCGTCGCGCCTTTCGACCACGACCGCCGCATGCAAAAGGGCCGTTCCCGCAAGCCAGGGAATGAACGCTGCATTTTCAACCGGGTCCCAATACCACCAGCCGCCCCAGCCCAGTTCGTAATACGCCCACCAGCTCCCAAGAATGGTGCCCAGCGTGAGGAACACCCAGGCCGCGAGCGTCCACGGCCGCACCCAGCGCGCCCACGCCGGATCGACCCGCCCTTCCATCAGAGCGGCGATGGCAAAGGAAAACGCCATCGAAAAGCCCACATAGCCAAGGTACAACAAAGGCGGGTGGAAGGCCAGACCGGGGTCTTGCAACAACGGATTCAGCCCCTGCCCTTCCGCCGCCGGCGGGTCCAGACGCTGGAACGGGTTGGAGGTGAACAGGATGAACAAAAGAAACCCCGCCCCCACCATCGCCTGCACCGAAAGGGTGCGCGCCTGCAACACAGGGGGAAGGGTGCGACCCGCCAGGGCCAGGGCCATCCCGAACATCGACAGAATCAGCACCCACAGAACGAGTGAGCCTTCGTGATTTCCCCAGACGCCCGCGATTTTGTACAAGAGCGGCTTGGCGGTATGGGAATGGGCCGCAACGTTGTAAACGGAAAAGTCCGACACGATATAGGCGTGCATCAGCGCGCCGAAGGCACAGGCGATCAGCAGGAACTGCACAACGGCCGCCGGCCCCGCCACGGCCACCCAGCCTGCCTCTCCCCGCCTTGTGCCGAAAAGGGGAACGCTGGCCTGCACCACCGCCACCATAAGCGCCAGCACAAGGGCGAAGTGGCCCAACTCGACCATCATCGCGGGGCCTCGGGGCTTTTGGCGCCGGGGGAGGGCGCAACGGAGACGTCCTGCCATTGGCCGGCCTTTTTCAAGGCCTCCACCACCTCCCGCGGCATGTAGGTTTCATCATGTTTGGCCAGGACCTCGGAGGCCCGAAAGACGCCATCGTCGCCAAGCTTGCCCTCCGCCACCACTCCCTGCCCTTCGCGGAACAGATCCGGCAGAAGGCCGGTAAAGACGACCGGAATGTCCCGCGCCATGTCCGTCACGATGAAATGCACCACTTCCCCCTCCTGGCGCACGCTGCCGGTTGCAACAAGGCCACCGATGCGCAGGCGACGATTCGAATCAACCGGTTTTGCCGCGAGTTCGCTGGGGGAAAAAAAGAATACAACCGAATCCCGCGCCGCCAGCAGCACCAGCCCCACCGCCGTCCCCAGGGCCAGAAGACCAAAAACAACCCACGCGAGCCGCCGCTGTTTACGGGTCATGGGGTGTCTTCCCTGTGATGCAGCGCCTCGCGGGCCACGCAACGCCTATCCCCCAAAGAGGCTTGCAGGTTTTTCAACTCCGCCTCCCGCTTGCCAAGGCGCCATACGCTGACCCCGGCCAGAACAGCCAGAACCCCCAGGCCAACTCCGTAGGCCGGCCAGACGAACGCCCCATGGCCGCCCATGGCCCAGAAATCACCCATTCCTGTCTCTTTCTTCCATCACGCTCCATGCCCCTGGGCCAGGCGGATGGCCCGCACCTTGGCCGCGGCGATTTCACTGCGCACCCGGATCAGCAGCAGGGTCACGTAATAGAACATGAACGCGCCCCCCATGACCAGAAGGGGCAACAGCATTTCCAGCGCCATGGCAGGGACACCCACCCGGCTGACGCTGGCCGGCTGATGCAAGGTATTCCACCAGTCAACCGAAAACTTGATGACGGGCACGTTGACGAAACCGACCAGGGCAAGAATGGCCCCTGCCCGTGCCCCCCGCCCCGGATCATCGAAGGCATTCACGAGTGCCATGTACCCAAGATAAAGGAACAACAAAATCAGCATGGAGGTCAACCGGGCGTCCCACACCCAATAGGTGCCCCACATGGGCTTTCCCCATAATGCGCCGGTCACAAGACAAACGAACGTGAACGCCGCCCCCACCGGTGCGGACGCCTTGGCCACGAGATCGGCCAGGGGATGCTTCCAGATCAGACCCACCGCGCTGGCCCCCGCCATCACCGTATAGGCGAACAGCCCCATCCAGGCGGACGGCACGTGGATATACAGGATCCGCACCGTCTCGCCCTGCTGATAATCCGCCGGCGAGAACCATAGCCCCCACACCAGCCCGACAACCAGCAAAAGAACGCCCCCCCCCCCGCTCCACGGCAACAGAACCTTGGAAAGTCGCAGAAAACGGGTCGGATTGGCAAAGCGGTGCATGCGGTTCCTTCATGACATTCCGAACAATGAATATTCCTTGTACCATCGTCTCCCCGAAAAATCCAGAACAAGGAATCCACGGGCTGCTGTTCATCCGGTAGGATGGTGGCCGGTATGATGGTGGCGGTCCTACGATCGAATCGATGAAGCAGGAGATCGGCATGCAAAAGGATGTACGCTGGGAACAACGCTTCCAGAACTTTGATCGGGCGGTGCTGCTCTTGCGTGACCCCTTTGATCGGGACATCAACACACTTTCCGCGCTGGAAAAGGAAGGGATCATTCAGCGTTTCGAATTCACGGTGGAACTGGCCTGGAAAACACTAAAGACTATCTGGAATTCGAAGGTCAGATCCTGCACCCCTCAACACCGCGCACCGTCCTCAAAACAGCCTTTTCCGCCGGTATTCTTGATGATGGTCCAGTGTGGATCGATATGCTGGACCATCGAAACCTTCTGTCTCACACCTGTGACGCCGCCGCCTTCGACACGGCGGTGCAGGCCATTCATGACCGTTATCTTGAAGCCATCGGCGAGGTGCACCTGTGGCTCATGGAACGAAGGAACCCATGATCACACCGCCTACGCTGACCCCCCAAGAGAGGGATCTGATCTGCGCCATCCTCGCCCGTCATCCCGAGGTCACGGGGGCGGTCCTGTTCGGTTCCCGCGCCAAGGGGACGGCCAAACCGACATCCGTTCATGTATATGGAAGCTGTGTTCATCGCGATCCCACGGGCATCCCGTGGCGGCTTCCTGGGCCTTGGGATTTTTCTTGAAAGCCGCATCGAAGATCAGGCCGTGTTCTTTTGCCGTGTCCGTCCAGAGGCCTTTGGCATCTTTCCCGCCGGTGGGAATTCACCTCAAAAATAATCCCCGAACCCTGGATCCTGACGTTGACAAGCCGGTCAAAGGGAGGCTTAATGGCTCCTTCACTTGGCGGGCGAGAACCGATGACAGACTGTACCATCGCTACCCCTCTCTTACCCCGTTCTCCCGACCATGGAACGATCGTCGGGCTGGCTGAGGCGTATGATTCCGAGAAATTGGTTGATATGTTCCGGCGGATGTGCCTCTCGCGGGCCAACGAGATCACGCTCCGGCAACTGCACCAGAACGGTCAGATCGAATGCCTGGTCTACCTGTCGTCGGTCGGTCAGGAGGCGGTGGCTGCCGGCCTGTCCATGGCCATGCCAGGAGCTTGGGTGGTGGGGCAACATCGGTGCCATGCGCTCTACCTTTCGTTTGGCGGCAACCATCGTCTGATGATCGACGAAATGCTGGGCCTTCCCTCGGGCGGCAACCGTGGGCTGGGGAGGTCGCCCACAATCCAGGACTTCGCGAACGGAATCGTCGGCCACACCGGCCTGATCGGTGACCAGGTCCCGGTCGCCGCCGGCGTGGCGATGAATCCCGGATCCCGCGGACGGGTGGTCACCGTGTTCGGTGACGGCACCGCCGAGGAAGATTACGTGCTGGCCACTTTGGGATTTGCCGCCACCCGTCGGCTGCCCATCCTGTTCGTGTGCGAGGACAACGATCTTTCCGTGCTCACGCCGACCCGTGATCGCCGGAGCTGGCAGATGGTTGAGGTGGCCGCCGGATTCGGGCTTCCCGCTGTCGATATCGCCGACGATCCCTGGCTGGTCGAGCATTGGGCAACTCGAATGGCCGAAAACCTGCCGGCGCTCATCAACGTGCGCACCTGCCGCGAATTGTGGCACGTGGGCACCGGCTGTGATGGACCGCCCGAGTGGAATCGCTTCGAACTGACCTGTGAGAAACTGAAAAATCTTGGGCTGGGGGACCGCGCCGAGGCCATCAAGAACGAGACCCAACAACAGGTGGACGCGCTATGGAACGAACGGTTGCGAACACGATCCGGGATCTGACCAAGCGCCATATCGATTCCGGTCAGGGCGTGGTCATTGGCCAGTGCCTGACTGCGGTCGGCTGGGTCCAGAACACGGTTCCCCCCCAGGTCGAAGGCACCCTGGAACTGCCGATGACCGATGTCGCCGGTGCTGGAATCGCGGTGGGGATCTCGCTGACCGGCCTGCGCCCGATCTTCGTTATCCGCTTCTAGAGCTTCCTTTGGCTGAACGCCAGCCATCTGGTCAACAATGCCGCCAAGTCGAAAGAACTGTTCGGCTATCCGGCTCCGGTGTTCATCCGCGCCATCGGGGCGGAGGGCGGTGGCAGCGGTCCCATCCACACCAACTGCTTTCACAGCATCTTCATGCACGTGCCGGGAATGCCCGTCTGCGCCCCCCATGACTCCCGGTGAGTATGAGGCGATCTGGAACCACTTCCTGGCCCATGACGACCCTTTGTTCGTCAGCGAACACCGGCGCAGCTACCTCAATACCGAAGAGATCCCCGACTCCATTGAGGATAGGGCTGAAATCACCCTCTATGCCATAATCACCCTCTATGCCATGTCGGCAGCCCGCTTCACCGCGACCGAGGCCGTCGCTGAACTGCGGTCCACCGGAATCCGCTGCAATCTTGTCAACATCATCTGGCTCAAGCCTTTTGCCCTCGACGAACGGATCCTGGCCCCTCTGAAGGCCTCGTGCCGAGGGATCGTCCTGGATTCGGCCTACGAGATCGCCGGCGCGGCGCGCTCCATAGCCTATGATCTGATGATCGCCACCGGACACCCGGTACGCGCCCTCGGCCAAGAGGACCGATCGCCCGGAGTGATCCGACGGCTTGAGAACGGCACGCCGACCGTCGGGCGCATCCTCAATACCGTAAAGGACATGCTGCCCCCGTCCTGAGAATCCCGCAGGATCTCGCATGCGGGTTTTGCGAAGGCGGCATCACCCCACGCCTGCCCGTATGGCCTGTCCGTATGAAAGGCTTGATGGAAAAAGGCGTGGATGGCCGGGGATCGGCCCGCTGCCGGCGATCATCTCGCAACCATCTCGTATTCTGATTGAAACAAAACGTGGGGGCGGGCCAGCCCGTCCCCACCCTCCTCTGTTTTGTGATTCCCCTACGTTTCGTGATTCCCTAGGACCAGAACATGCTTTGGTTGTAGGGTGTCCGGGTCGATAGTCTCGCGCCACCACGCAATGGTCTTGAGGATGCCCTCGTTCAACGGGGTTGCCCTCCGCCAGCCCAACTCCTGGGCCGCCTTGGAGCACTCCAAAGAGAGCGAGGTCGGAATTGACGGCTTGGAAAGGTCGTGTTCGATGGAAAGTGTCTTGCCGGACTGGTGGATGATGCGGGCAATCAAATCTTTAATGGTGACCTTCTCTCCTCCCCCGACACAGTAGATCGCGAACGGCGCCGTTTGGCGTGCCATTGCGGCCTCGACGAAATCCATCAGATCGCCGACGTAGATCAGATCACGGGCTTCCGTGCCCGTGCCCCATACCGTTACCGTATCGGTCGCCGTCATGACCTTGGAGACGGTGGCAGCGAACACGTGGCTGTGTTCCAGGTCGAACTTGTCGTGGGGACCGTAAACGTTGGAATGGCGGACGACCGTGAAACGAGTCTGACCGATGCGCGAATAGAATTCGCACATCTTCTCCAGGTACACCTTGGTCCATCCTACGCCGAAATACTGGGGCAGCAGCGGCACGTTGGCATCGAATGCGGCCTCGTCGTGGGGAATGTCGCTTGGCTGGTACATCACGGTACAACTGAAAAAAATGAAGTGGCCCACGCCGTTGTCGAACGCGCTACGCAGCAGGTAGCTGTTCATGACCGCGTTGTCGGTGACATGAATGTAGGGGCGTGAGACGATGTCCTGGACACCTGACGTGGTGGCTGCAGCCTGGATGAGGACGTCCACGCCCCGGGTCGCCCGGGCCACATCCTCCGGTCGGCTCAGGTCGGCCCGGACCCACTCGACCCCAGGGCAGTCGAACGGTGGCCGCCGGTTGTAGACGGCGACAACCCGCAAGTCGTCACGGGCGGCCAACCGTTCAACGCAATTGCGTCCGATGAAACCCGTTGCACCGCAAACGAGGAGAGTCGTCTTTCCGCGCATTCTGCTTTTCCTCAAAAATTACCGCCCGCCGGATACCGGAACCACCGCGCCGACCAGGTAGCTGGCCGCCCCAGAGAGCAGCCACAAGATGGCCTCGGCGCAACCTCATAGGGTCGGCCCATGCGGCCCATGGGGAGCCCAGCCTCCAGCGCCTGCCGTTTGGCGGGGTCTGGCTCGAAGTTAGGTTCGGTATCGATGACGCTGGGACTGACCGCATTCAACCGAATCCCATCGGCCACCAACTCGCGGGCAAGCCCTACCGTCAAGGCATTGACCGCCCCCTTGGAGGCGGCGTAAGCCGAGATCCGGTTGCCGCCGAAGCGTCCGGCCTCTGACGAAACATTGACGATGGCCCCGCCGAACCCGCCGCGCGAGAGCGCCATGCGAGCGGCGGCGGCGCGCAGGCAGTGGATCGTTCCGATCAGGTTGACCCCGATCACCCGGCGGAAGTCCTCCGGCGGGATGTCGAGGAAGGCGGTGCGACCCAGCGTGATTCCCGCGTTGTTGACCAGGGCATCCAGGCGGCCGAACCGTTCGTCCACCTGAGCGAACAGAGCCTCCACTGCTTCCGGGGCACCGACATCGGCACGGATCGCCACCGCTTCACCGCCGCCATCGCGAATATCGGCAACCACTTTTGCGGCAGCATCCGAATTGGAACAGTAATTCACCGCCACCGCATACCCACGTGCCCCCGCCAACCGGGCGGTGGCCGCACCGATACCGCGGCTGGCCCCCGTGACCAAGATCACCGGCCGGTCGAAAGTCCTCTCGTCCATCAGCGCTCTCCCGGCACCAAGGCCGTTTCGGTAAAGGCGTTGTACATCAGACGGTCGGTCTGTCGATGCTCGCGGTACCAGGCGACGGTTTCGCTGATTCCCTCGGCCATGGTGATCTGCGGGCGGATGCCGTAGCGTTCGGCTCGACCAACATCCATCAGGCGCCTGGCATCACCGGTTGGCTTCGAGGTGTCCCAGACGATATCGCCCCCTCCTGCCGCCGCGGTCACCAGTTCGGCCACTTCACGGATGCTGATTCCTTGGCCACTTCCCAGGTTGAGCGGCTCGTTGATTCCCATCTCGACGGCCTGCATCATGCCCCGAGCAACGTCGCGGGCATGGATGAAATCGCGGATCTGGGATCCGTCACCCCACACGGTCAGCGGGTTTTCTCCCCCGACCGCCCGGCGGATCAGAGACGGAACCACCATGGCGTTGGGAGTGTTGAAGGCGTCGTATGGCCCGTAGACGTTGGCCGGACGGACAATCGAGATCTTGTCCCAACCGTATTCCACGCGGTAGGCATCGGCTTGCAGTTCCCCCATTCGCTTGGCCCACCCGGCGAACCAGTCGTGGGGCGATGGAAAGGTTTTCCACACGTCGTCTTCACGGAAGACCTCGGCCGGCGCATAGACCCCGACCGTGCTGGTGAACAGATACCGTTGGACCCCCGCTTGGCGGGCCGCTTCCATCATGTTGGTGTTCACCATCAGGCTGGGAACCATGAAGCTGGCCGGTCGCCTGCCGGTCAGGGCGGGTGACCCCCTGACCCCTGCCAGGTGGAAAACGAGGGAGTATTCCGCGCAGACCCTGCGGCAATTGGAGAATTCCCGCAAATCGGCGCGCAGGAACTCGACATCTTCAAGTGCCAGTGACGGATCGTCAAGGGACGTGACACGCACCTTCGCGCCCGCGGTTTGGAGCAGGCTCACCAGGGCGCGACCGATCATCCCCGTGCCTCCCGTCACCAGGACCGTCCTGCCGCGATAAAAGCCCATCTTCCGTCCCCTCTCCCCTCCTGTTCTGCCCGTTCACGATCATACAACGAGATCTTCACGAGCGGCAAGCAGACGATCCGGCGTCGTGATCCCGGCGATCCTTGCGGTAATGTCCTCCAGCGGATCCTTGAACAGATCAAGGCCGTAACGCAAGGCCGCGATGGTTACCGTCGCAATCGCGCCAAGTTGGACAAATTCGCCCTTCGCCACGGCGTCGCGCAGGGCGGCGCGCGGCATCAGAAGAGGGGGACCCGTCTCGGTGGGCCGCCAATCGGTTACGCGCCTGGCGCCAACGCCCACCAGGAAGTACTCCCAACTGGTGCTGCGGTTGGGTTTCAGCCAGCCCTTGGCGATGACCACGATGTGAGCGCATTCGGCCGAACGCCCAGGGCGACGAATCAGTGGTTGGTATTGGCGAACCGACACAGTCCCACGTTACCTTCGGCGATCGGCAGCAGCTCGCCAACCTCGTAGCCGGTTTCCTCCAGCAGATCCCGTGCCGCCACAGGAGCGCCACTCATGGCATTCACTTAAAACCATACCGTTTCATGAATCCGTCAAATGCCCCAAGGATATGGTTCCGTGCGGCATCGTCGATCGCATGGTGGCAGCCAAAGGAAAAAGCGTGATCCATTACCTCGGAAGCGTGGCGCAGATCCCCAACCGTTCGATGCGGATAGAGATGCAATCCTGGTTGCCGCGCAATATTGCCACAAATGACCGGGCGGGTTTCGATGCCGGCATCCTTCAAGGCGGCCCGGATCTCGCCGATCGTGAACGGCGCCCCGCGAGCGAGCATGACAGGAAATGTAAACCACGAATGGACGGCGCCCGGAGTTTCGTCCTGGAAGCGCAGCATCTCGCCAAACCGAGACAATCCCGAACGCAGAAAGGCCGCGTTGGCCCGGCGGGTCTCGACAAACCCGGGCAGCTTCGGCAGTTGCAGCGCCCCCATGGCTCCCTGAAGTTCGGTTGGGCGGAGGTTGTATCCCAGGTTGACGAACAGAAAGCGTTCATCGATCTCGGGATGGAGGCGAGTCCACCGCTCCGGTTCTTTGACCTCGCGAATCCAGCCGTGCGCTCTCAGGATGCGCATGGTCTCCGCCAGATCCCCGTCGCTCGTTCCACAGATTCCACCCTCTAACGTAGTAATATGGTGCGAGAAGTAGAAGCTGAAGGTTGCGACTCTCCCGAAACGACCCAGGGGAACACCCTTGTAGGAAGCCCCAAGCGCCTCGCAACAATCTTCGATCAAGACCAGGTTGTGGCGTTGGCAGAGATCGACGATCGCGTCCATGGCGCAGGGATTGCCATAGAGCGGGACGATCATCAGCCCTCGTGTACGCGGCCCGATGGCACACTCGATCGCGTCTGGGTCGATGTTGAGGGTCGCCGGGTGGATGTCCACCACCACGGGCACCAAGCCCATTTGAATGATGGGCCATACCGTGGTTGACCAGGACAGTGCGGGAACGATCACCTCGTCCCCGGGACGCAGGGCGCCCTCGGTGGCGGGGTTGGCGAGTGCCGCCAGCGCGAGCAGATTGGCCGATGAGCCGGAATTGACCATGACCGTCTCGGCAAAGCCGTGGGTGTTTGCAAAGAGCGCTTCAAACGATCGGTTTTTCATTCCCATGGTGACCATGGTGGACAGCAGGCAGTCGAGAGCGGCGTTGATTTCATCTGCTCCAAAGGTCGGTTCATGCAGACGCACCATCGGGGCGGATGGATTGAAGGCTCACGTGTGGTGCCGGCGGCAGTATTCCCCCACGAGCGCATGGATCTCATCGATCAGAACGTCGGTCTTCATCATGGCGTCTTGTCCGCAAAACGGGCGGCCAGGTGAGCGCGTGCCATCGAGCAGATGATTGGTCCTCCGTGCCCCCCAACTTCTTGCGCAACCCGGTGGCCCCCCTCCCAGTCCGAGTGGGAAGTGGCCGCAGAACCCGCCTCGATAATGGGGATTCCCAGTTTGACCAACTGGCATGCCACCGCCAATTTCTCTTCTGGAAAAAGATTGACGCCTGGCGACTGCTCGCCATCATGAAGAGTAGTATCGCAAAACAACACCTGCCGCATGGATCCCCTTCCCTCCTTGGCTTTGGCCACTCTCGACGGATGCGGCCGATGCGTGCGGGCACGCCCTCCGCTTTAAATGATCCCATTCTCAAGGGAGAATAGCACAATGTTCCATCGAGTGTATTTTAATTCCAGATCTTACACCAACGCTCTGACGCTCACAAGTTGATTCATTCAATGATCGTTATCATGTGTTCCCGCAAATGTGCAGTCAATCTACAGTGCTCACAACCAGACCCATTGTCAAGACGGAAGTGGCATGAAGCGCTCCCCTGCCAAGGGCCTGTTGAGTTGATTCGATGGCGATGATCGTTTACCCGGGGAGCATCCATGATTAAGAGCAAGATTATTAACATAACGCACCTTACTAATGATACCAAGGGCCAATGTCATCGTGAAGCAGGCGAACATCCCGAAAGCCTTTTGAGGGAAGGGAGAGGCCGCCACGCGCCTTGCGCTCCTCTGTCACCCATTGTGCTGATGTCGGCCAGGGCACCCGCGTCAGCCCCTCGATCATCGATGGCATCGACGACAGGGAACATATTCCTTTGACTGTGGGTGAAAAGGGGGTTAAAAAGGGACGTCATGGGGGCTTTCGGCATGACGGAACCTCCACGAGGCACAGCTTCGCCACGCCAAGGACCACGGACACGTGGCACTTGAGGGAAAAAATACGACAGGGCACGTCCGATTGCCCTGGGGGGTGTCATCGCTTGCCTTTTCAGATAAAGCGGGATCCCTGGCCATCCATCAGTTTAGAATGGCCTTCCAGAGGCGGGGGAGCGGCAGGCACGCCTGGATGATTTTGACGATGCGTTGGATGCCGTGCGTGAACC
>WOUV01000016.1 GCA_009773045.1 Rhodospirillaceae bacterium
ATCGTCGTGGGCGTGGATTTCAAGTTCAAGGCCGGTTGCGGCGCGCAGCCGTTCGAACAGCGCTTTTGTCGTGAACGGGTCCATGACCCCCAGCGTATCGGCGAAACGAAACCGCCGGGCGCCGCTTGCCTCCATCACCGCGAGCGCCCGCACCAGAAAATCCGGATCGGCGCGGGAGGAATCCTCGCCCCCGACCGCAACCTCCAGCTCCAGATCGCGCGCGCGGCATACGATGCGCCCGATTTGCGTCAACACCCATTCCCGATCCCGCCGCACTTTGTGGCGGATCTGCTGATCGGACAGGGGGATGGAAAGGTTTGCCATCGTCACGCCGCATGCCACCGCCGCGGCCACGTCGTCTTCGCGCATCCGGCACCAGGCGATCGGACGCGCCTTCAGGCCGGCCTGGACCACGGCGCGAATACTCTTTTGTTCCTCATGGCCCATGGCGGGGATGCCCACTTCCATCTCGGGCACGCCGGCCGCGTCGAGCGCCCGGGCAATGGCGCACTTCTCGGCCACGGTGAAGGCGACCCCGGCCGTTTGTTCGCCATCGCGCAAGGTGGTGTCATTGATGATGATCATGCCACGTCTCCCGGGGTCCGGAGGGAGTCCCCAAGGGGAACTCGTCTCCAAAGCACTTGGAAAAATCGTCACAGGAATCGCAATGCGGGGATTTGCAAATCAATACATCTTCCCGCAAACAAAGCTGGCGATAGAAAAATTTCTTCCATTTCATGCTTCTGACGTTTTGTTGCGCCAGGGAATGGAAATGACGGTTGAGGAGGGTGGACACATCCCCCCGACCGGACAGGCCCATGTCCTGCCACAGATGATTCGTCCCCAGGCTGCGGCGGGCGATGATGGCGCCAAACCACTCCTCAACGACCGCGCCCGTGCTGCGATGCTCCAGAAGAAGAGCACGCAAATCGGGTTCCTCCAGGGCATCCGGACCGGGGCCGGCATCAACCGGCAGGGCGCGCAGGGACGGAAAATGACACGCCAGCATCGCCTTCAGGGCCGAACGGGACATCCCCAAAGCCTCCGTCAGCGGGCGAGGCTCGGTGGCGGCCACGGCGAGGGCGCAGGCAAGCGCATGACACTCAAACGGATCGCCCACCGCCGTGGTCATCAGCTCACGATAGGTCAAAACGAAACGGGAGGGTATGGGGGAGGGCGCCCCCTCCCTCACGTTTTGTTCAATCCAAAGGTTCGACCCCATGCTTTTGACATCCCTTGCCGCACACCCGGGCGCAGGCACCACAGCCGATGCAGACGCCGGCCTGGATCACCACCATGACCTTGCGGGTGAATGTTTCCTCGTCGTCGTCCTCGTCGGCACCGGTGGAGACCAGTTCTCCGTCGTCATCGACCCCCATCAGGGTCATCACGCCGCGACCGCACACCTTGAAGCAGCGTCCGCAGCCGATGCATGTTCCGCGCGCCGTCGATCCCCAGCAGATACTGGGGCTGCCACGGCGTGCCGTCACGTGTGACAGAGACGTTCATCATCGCTATTCTTCCTTTTTCAGCCGAGCGCGCGCCGCGGCCAGATCGCGAAAAGCGGTGTGAGTTGCCGCGGCCACGTCCGGGATGTGCTCCCACCCCACGGGTAGTTCCTCGGCCAGATCGTGCAAATCCATTTTCAGCTTGATGGCACGAGCATTCAGTTTTTTTACCTGTTCCTTCACATCTTCGCTCATGGTTTCATGCCTGCACGACTTCTGGAAAACGGGCCATCATGGCGACACTTTCGGCCACCAGCGTTGCCCCCTGTTCGGCCAGTTTGGCCAAGGTTTCAAAGCCGAACCGGTGCACATCACGCAAATGCCGGCTGAGCACCACCAGCCGGCCGGCGGTGAGGATCATACGCCCGAACCCTTCGGAATTAAGGCTCACGACCGGGGTGGCCATGACGCCGGTCTCCTTTTCGATGGCAAGCCCGACCGCCTGATAGAACATCTCGACCCGCTGAAGCACCAAAGGATCGGGATCGGCGATGATCGGCAGGGTGCGACGCTGTTGGCGGGTGAGGATGAACGCCCGCAACAACACGGCATCGCTGCGGCTTTCCCACGCCCCGTGGGTGTCTTGCGCCCGCATCCGCAAGATCAGGGCGCGGACAAAGGGATGGGCGAGCGCGGCGTCATCGGTGGTTTCGGGAACGGTGTCTGTCATGGGGTATGATCCTCCTGGTCCAGGAAAGCGGTGTCGGTGCGTGGGGCCAGCAGTCGGCGCAGCCAGGGTGGAGGCGTGCCGCTCAACATGGTCCGCACCCGCTCCAGCACCGCCTCGATCGGCTGGGGCTGGGGCAGTTTGATGGGATGGATGCGGGCGGCGATCACCCGCGCCGCCGCCGGACCACCGATGGCGAGCACGAACAACAACGCCACGCCGCCCAGCGCCTCTATCCGCGCGCCGATGCGATCGTCCCCTTCATGGGCATCGGCATGACGACCGTCCTCATGGCTGCCCTCCTCGAAGGTCACGACCTCCACCAGATGGTGACCGTCGCGGGAGACATCATAGATAGCAAACGCGTGGGCGCTGCCAAAGTGGGCGTTCAGGGACTTCATGTCCTGGGTAGCGATGGCGACCTTCATGGTTTCTCCTTCTCCCTGGAACGAAGAGTCAGCAACAAGCCGCAGGCGTCGGGAAAACATGGCGCACCGGAGGGTTGGTTTTATGGGGAAGGTCCATACGTTCCGCATGCTCGATCAGCCGGTTGGCGATCTCGAAAATCAGCCGGGAGGTCCCGCGATAGCCGATGCTGACCTGATGGGGTGCCCCCAGCCGGTCGAACACGGGAAAGCCCGTGCGGTGGAGGGGAAGGCCCAGGCGCGCCGCGCCCTGGCGACCGTGGGTATGGGTCAGGATCAGGTCACACCCGGCGGCCCGCCGTTCGAGATCCCCCAGATCGCCGACCACGACTTCCTCGACCGGCAGTGCCTCCAGCCCCGTCGCCGCCACGGTGGTGACGGCAACCCTCCCTTCGGCCCCCATTTCGGTGAGCGACCGGACGAGGGCGATCAGATGATCGGGTTCCGCCGCCACCGCCATGCGCCGTCCGCCGAAATGGCAATGACCATCCAGCATGGCATCGACCAGCCGGCTGCGGGCGCGGCGCAGGCGCTTCGGCACCGGGCGATGACTGATCTCCGCCAATGTTGCCATCAGTGCGTCACAGGCCTCAAGCCCGGTCAGACGTTCGAACAGCCGGTAAGGCACGCCGGTTTTGCGGTGCAGCGCCTCTGCCGCCTCGCGCATGTGCTCCCCCACCGTGAGGGTCAGGGCGGAGCGGTCCATGCGGCGGATGTCCTCCAGTGTCGTGCCGCCCAGGGTGACGCCGCGCCAGGTCTCTGGCATATGGCCGTCGAGCGAGGAGGAAAGATCGGGCAGGAGGATCGGCTCCAGGCCGAACGCCTCGGCGCTGTCCCGCCATTCCTCGACATCGCCGACGGTGAGAAGTGGCTGGGGGTCAAAAGATTCACCTGATTGGGCAGCACCGGCAGGCCGGAGGGTTCCACCAGCTGTTCCACTATGGCCGTGACGGCCTTTCCCCACCCTTCCTGCAAACCGCCGGCAAAGTCCGGGGTGGTGGCCAGCACCAGGGCCGTATCGGCCAATTCCGGCCGCCGTGTGCGGATGATCTGGAGATCGCCCCGGAAATCCTCGCCCCGCGTTTCGGTCAAACCGGTCGTGCAGATGCCGATCACTTTCGGGTGGGCGCGGGCGCGGATGGTGAGCAGGGCCTGTTCAAGAGTGTCCAGCCCCCCCAGAATGGTCGTGATCTCGTTCATGGCGGTGGTTTGCAGCGGGATGGATTCGCGGAAATGGCGGACCATCAGCACCAGGGCAAAGGCGGTACATCCCTGGCTGCCATGGAGAAGCGGCAGACAGCCCTCCAGCCCCATGAAGGCCAGTGCGCCCCCCAGGGGTGCGCTGTGCTTCAGGGGATTGGTCGTGCAGCTTCTGGGGGAAACGACGATGCGCGGGCCATGGGTCAGTTCTCCCACGGCGCCGGGCGCCGCGTTTGCGCCCATACCGGGCTGTTCAGGGTGCGGTCGAGTGCGCGGACCAGGGGGCGACCATGCCGTCATACCCGGCATAGGCCTCTGGCCGTTCCTGATTGATGTCGAGCCACGGCACGCGGGCCTTCAGGGCGATGAACTGGGTCCGGCCCGCCCGACAGCATGATGTCGGCCTCGCCGTCTTTCAGCATCCGGTACATCTCTTTCGGGGGGATGGCCTCGAACATGGTGGCGTCCTCTCCCATCAGGGATGTGATGCGCGCCTTGTCGCCGGGGGTGGATTTGCGCACTGACGTTCCGATGACGGTCATGCCAAGTTCCTGCAAGGCCGAAACCACGGACCAGCTTTTGACCCCGCCGGTATAGAGCAATACCCGCTTGCCCTCCAGGCGGGCGCGATAGGGGGCAAGCCGGTGCCAGGCGCGCGCTTCCTCCTCGGCGATCAGGCGTTCCGTGCGCCCGGGCAGGTCGGCGGGCGCGCCGCGGGTCACCAGAAGCCCGGCCACCGCCCGCAAGGCATTGGAGGTATCGGCAATGCCATAGAACGATCCCTCGACATAAGGAATTTCCCAGCGTTCGTTCATTTTGCGGGCAAGCGTCATCAGGACCTGGCTGCAAATCAGCAGATTGGCACGGGCGCGGTGGGCGGTGGCAACGTCGGCATAGCGGGCATCGCCGGTGATCGTCGCCCGCAAACGAATCCCCAGCCGGTCGAACAACGGCTTCACCTGCCACAATCCGCCCGCCACGTTGTATTCGCCCAGAATGTTGATGTCGCATTGGGAGATATCATCCGGCTCCCGGGTGCCGATCACGTAATCGAGCAGCGCCTCGCCCCCCAGCCGGTTGCCGAGATTCTTACTCCCCACGAACCCGGGGGCGTTGACGGGAATGACCGGGCGTCCGGACCGTTCCGCCGCATGGCGACACACCGTTTCGACATCATCGCCGATCAGGGCGGGCACACAGGTTTGATAAACGAACACGGCCGCCGGATCGTGGCGCTCGATCACGCTCTGGATGGCCTTGAACAGCTTTTTCTCCCCGCCGTGGATGATGTCAAGCCCGGTCAGATCGGTCGTGAAGCCGGTGCGGTAAAGCTGTAGGCCAGAGGAGTCGACATGACGACTGTCCCAACTGTTGCCGGCACAGGCAATGGGGCCGTGGACCAGGTGAGCGGCGTCGGTGATCGGTTGCAGGGCGATCATCGCTCCGTCGAAGGCACATCCCCCCGCCGCCGCCCCGGGGGCTAGCGCGGCGGTTGCGCAGCCTTTCTTGCGGGCGTTTTCCGGCTTGGCCTGATTGACCGCGCAAGCGGGTTCATCGAAAAGATCGGCGATCTTGTGCTTGAGCATGACCGTCCCCTCTTGTGTGTTCCGGCAGGCGTTGCAACAGCAATGCCAAGTCCCGGAAATCGAGGGGGATATGGGGGAAGCCAAGCCTCCCCCACATTTTGTCTTCTTGTTGCGGGGGGTCTGTTGGAAACCGGACAGTTCCTTGTTCCGATTCGCACGAAGCACGGAAAGGCACTTCCAGGGGCTTTCCCCTGTTCCGGTTCTGGGGGATGACGTTGGATGAGGCGGATGGCCCCAGAGTCCCGCCGCAAATACATATTATTTAGGCATGATGATTAATTGCTTGATTATTGTTCATTTGTGACATCCAATTCAGGAAAGCAGACACGGAGGCCGTTCCCATGGAGACACTGGAGAAAATCCTCAGCGAAACGGAAAGCCGTTCTTTGACGGCCATTTATGAAATCAGCAAAATCCTGGGCGCTTCCCTGCATCTGGAAGCGGTCTTGCGCGATGTGGTCAATATTCTGTCCTCCTACCTCGAAATGCGTCGGGCCATGGTTGTTCTCAAGGGAGGAGAGGACTCTTTGCGTGTCGTGGCCGCATCGGGGGCCACGCTGGAAACCTTGCGCCGGGGCGAGGTCATCCCGCCCGAAAGAATCGCGGTCCGTCTTTTCGCGACCGGAATGCCGGTTGTGCTCTCTTCCATCGCGGATTCCGAGGAATCCGGCATGGAGACAAGCGACATGCCAGGCGCCCTTGACGACGAGGTGGTGGCCGAGATCGGCGTGCCGATCCGCAACGCCGATCACACGATCGGTTTCCTTGCCGTCGACCGCATCTGGAGTTCCATCCGCCAGGTGCGCATCGACACCGACGTGCGCTTCCTGACCATGGTGGCCAACCTGATCGGTCAGACGGTTCGGTTGCATTCCTTCGGTTGCCAGCGATCGTCAGCGCCTTCTGCACGAGAATTATCGCCTGCAAAAAGCCTTGACGCCCCAGGGGCGGCCTTCGTTTGACAGCATCATCGGCACCAGCCCCCCCATGCAGGAGGTCTTCGCTCAGATCCGACAGGTGGCCGCCACGCGCTCGACCGTGTCTGTTGCGGGGGGAATCCGGCACCGGCAGGGAACTGGTGGCCCGCGCCCTGCACACCCACAGTCCGCGCCGGAACAAACCCTTTGTCACGGTCAACTGCGCGGCCCTGTCCGAGACGCTTCTGGAATCCGAACTGTTCGGCCACGAAAAGGGCGCCTTCACCGGGGTCGCCACCGAACGCAAGGGCCGTTTCGAGCTGGCCCATGGGGGAGCCCTGTTCCTGGATGAAATCGGCGAGATCTCCGCCTCGTTCCAGGCCAAGCTGTTGCGCGTGCTCCAGGAAGGCGAATTCGAACGGGTCGGCGGCCACAAGCCACGTGCTGAGCGCCTGTTATTTCCCGGGCAATGTGCGTGAGTTGGAAAACTGCGTTTACCGTACCGCCACCTTGTGCACGGATCTGGTGATCCGCGACGCCGATTTCGCCTGCCGGCGGGAACGGTGCCTGTCGGCCACGCTGTGGCAGCATCAGCAGGAGGAAAACAACGACACGCCCGCCCCTGCGTCGCCGCTTTCCGTCCCCTCCGCCCCTGTTCCCGATGACGACGATGAAGCGGCGCTGCCCCATCGTGACCGTTTGATCCACGCCATGGAAAAAGCCGGCTGGGTCCAGGCCAAGGCCGCCCGTCTTCTGAACCTGACGCCGCGGCAAATGGGATACGCCTTGCGCAAGCATGCGATCGACATAAAGCGATTCTGATCCTGTCGCATGTCCGACAGCGGGTGTCTGCCAGCGTGTCGGAATGTCGACAGGGTAGGGAGTGTCGCAAAGAGATCTAAAGGGCGTCAAAAATCATTCGGAAAAAAATAAAAAAATGTTGCCAGCGACAGTCGGAAAAAAAATGTTGTCAAAATCGTCGAAAAAATGTTGCCAACGACAGTAAGCTTACTGATACTGTTCTTGATCGCTGCTCCCAAGGATGGCCGATATCCGCTTCAGCGGGGATTGCCTTTCTGGCTCCGGCCAGGGGCCGCGCGGGGAAATCCCGCGTTTCCGGTTTGATGGTCTCCTTGCGTAGCGTGCTGACGGACCTGCGCGACCGGCGCGAGCGCATCAGCGATTCCGCTTTTTTGTTCCTTGCTTTTTGATAAACGTTGTGTCCTTGGGCTTGAACCGGGCGTCCTCGTGGGCGGTGAGGATGAGTACCTGAGGCGTGCTGCCCCCGTTCCGTACACTTAAGCCAACTGTTTTTTTGTATGCCGTGATGTTACGACCAATCTCTCCTCTTTTCGTGATGTGAGAGGGATGTAACCGTCCGCAGGCGATGACCTGAGGTAGTGAAAGAACGAACACTTCCGCTGTCGCTTCGGTCATTCTGTCTTTCTTTATGCGCTGAATTATTACATGCTGAATGCCCCACCGTTCATTCCCCCACAAAAAGGAAATCCATCCTAATTCTGGACGGAACATGGCCTGTGGTTCATCGGCGTGTGTAGTGAGCACACGCTTCATGGCCTCCACGCCACGCCGTTCGTTTTCGAGGGGAGTGCTTGTGTCTTTTATGCTTTTCAAAACAATCATAAAAATATCTCCTGAATAACGTAAATATTCATTGATAGTTGGGGGTGTCTCTGAATTAACCCTAAGGTCGAGAAATAGGGTCGTCAAGTACGAAATACTGATGTTGAGTCAAAGTAAGCTTACTTGGGCTTGACCCAACCAGTTGGGGGGAATGGCACGCCTCCCGAGAGCGTTTCGCGGGATAGTTGATGCCTTGGCATGATAAAACCCATATATGGCGTATCGTCTCCGATTAATGATCAAGATGTAGCACGCTGGCGTGGCGCAAGTCAACGCCCGTTCGACCAGCGCCTTCATTGCTCAAGCGGTTACCAAGGACCGGCTCCGCGCGTGACCTTCTCGTGGACCCGGCCAACACTGTCTTTGTCAGTATCGTCTCACTGATGGAAATCGTCGTCAAGATCCGCACCGACAAACTGCGGGTCTCTGCTGTTCATCTCCTGGGGCCGCACGTCTCCCCCTGTCCTGTTCATATTTGTCCTTATAGCGCGGCGGTGTCGGGGAACCAACAGAGGGGGATAGGGCCAAGCGTGAATCGTGATGTGTGGTCTTACCAGGGGAAAAGGCGGACAGGGTAGTGGGAAATGTGACGGTCCCGGGAGACGAACAGCATGTCCTCGGCGATCGCTTGAGCAATGAGATGGTGGTCAAACGGATCACGATGGTCGGGGATGGACCGGCAATCCCGCAACGGCGACCACGTGGCGTGGCGCCAGTGGCAAGAACTCGAAACCTTGCGCTTTTGTCTCGGCCAATACCTCCGCGACATCCACCCGCAGTTTACCGGCTCGAATCTTGACGACGATTTCCATCAACGACACGACGCTGACGAAGATGTCATTGGCCGGGGCTATGATAGCGTCGCGCGGGGAACCAAGCCTTGGGTCGGCGGCGAGGAACCACAGCAGTACATGGGTGTCGAGCAGCAGCCTCACCCGTCCTTGCCTTCCATGATGGCGATGATATCAACCGGGGTTTCATCGAAATCGGGTGCCATCCAGATGCGTCCGGCCAAGCCACCCGGTTGACGCCCGCGTTCCGGGGAAACCGGAGAAACCGGCGGGACCAGCCGCGCCACCGCTTCCCCCCGCGCGGTCACGATAATCTCGATCCCTTCGCGTACCTTGTGCAGATATCCTGCCAGGTTCCTGCGGAATTCCTGGACACTGACCGTCTCCATACCGCCTCCATCACCCGCATACACAGTGTCCATAGAATGCCGGGAACCCAGGCCTCGTGCAACAACGAAACCCGTCCATCGGATGGAAAGGCAAAAGGGTGTGGGAGAGCGCTCGCCTTGGCATCCCTTTTGCGTACCAGCGGATTCGCACAGACCACGCAACAGGGAGAGCGCCGGTGAACCAGCAGGTCATTCCGTTCCAGGCCCGGTCGGGTAAAGCGGGCAAAGCGGGCAAAGGCTGTTCGGGCTGCGGACCGTCAGAGGACCCCCCTCCTTCCGACATGCCCCGTGCGGTGTGGGACAAAATCCAGGACCACCCGTGCTACAGTGAGGAAGCCCACCATTATTTCGCGCGCATACACGTGGCCGTGGCACCCGCCTGCAACATCCAGTGCAACTATTGCAACCGCAAATACGATTGCGCCAACGAAAGCCGGCCCGGCGTCGTCTCGGAACGTTTGACGCCAGAGGAAGCCCTGCACAAGGTCATCGCCGTCGCCAACGCCGTGCCACAGCTTTCAGTGGTCGGCATCGCCGGCCCCGGCGATGGCCTGTACGATTTCCGTCGGATCTTCGCCACCTTCCGGCTGATCGCCCAGGCGCTGCCGGATCTGAAGCTATGCCTGTCCACCAACGGCCTGACAGTGTCCGACCATATCGACGACATTCTGGATTTGAACATCGACCACGTGACCATCACCATCAATGCGCTTGACGCCGAAATCGCCGAACGCCTGTATGCGTGGGTCTTCTTCTGCACCCGCCGCTGGACGGGGCGCGAGGCGGCCCGCATTCTGCTGGATCGGCAGATGGAAGGGCTTGAACGGCTGACGGAAGCCGGCGTGCTGGTCAAGGTCAATTCGGTCCTGGTTCCCAGCATCAACGATCGGCATTTGCCCGAGGTCAATGCGGCGGTGAAGCGGCGCGGGGCCTTCCTGCATAACGTCATGCCGCTGATTTCCAATCCCGCCCACGGCACCCGGTTCGGCCTCACCGGCCAACGAGGGCCAACGCCGATGGAGTTGAAAGCCGTCCAGGACACCCTTGCGGGCGGCGCCCGGCTGATGCGCCATTGCCGCCAGTGCCGGGCCGATGCGGTGGGGCTTCTGGGCGAAGACCGGGGGCAGGAGTTCACCCGCGAACACCTGCCCAGTGCCGCTGATGCTCTACCCCCCGATCCGGTGGCACGGGCGGCCTACCGGGTGCTGGTGGAGGAAGAGCGCCAGATCCGTCGCAAGGCCTCCGCCGGCGCGGATCAGGCATGCCATTCCCTCACTGCCGCCACCCCGCTGCTGGTGGCCGTCTGCACCAAAGGGGGCGGGCGCATCAACCAGCATTTCGGCCATGCCCGCGAGTTCCAGGTGTTCGAGGCCGATGGCCAGGGAGTCCGCTTCATCGGGCACCGGCGAGCCGATCATTATTGCCAGGGGGGCTGGGGCAAGGATGAAAACCTTGATCCCATCATCACGGCCCTTGCCGGCATTGCCGTCGTACTGGCGGCCAAGGTTGGCGAAGGCCCGCGCGCGGCCCTGGCCCGGGCCGGCATTCGCGTTCTTGAGACCCATGCCCTGGAATACATCGAACCTTCCGTCGCCGCGGTATTCGCCGCCGAACGGAACACATTTCGCGTCAGTGCGTGACATCCCCCCACCACCAACGGAACCTTTCCGCCATGGCCTACAAAATCATCGCTTCCCAGTGCACGGTGTGCGGCGCCTACGAATTTGAATGTCCGAACAAGGCCATCGCCATGAAGGGCGAGATCTATATCATCAAGGCCGACAAATGCACGCAATGCGAAGGATTTTTCGATATCCCGCAGTGCGCCGCCGTCTGCCCGGTGGATGGCACCTGCGTGCCGGCCTGACCCCCCAGGAGAGACCCCATGCAAGACGATGCGATCGAGATCCATGCCGCTCCGGCCTTCCTGCCCGGCCAGAAGGTGCGGGCGCGGCGACATATCAAGAACGACGGCACCTTTTTCGGTCGTCCACCGGGCGAGCGGCTGGTCCACAAGGGGGAGGCCGGCTATGTGCGGGATATTGGAACGTTTTTGCAACGCTATTACATCTATGCGGTGGAATTTGTTGCAAGCGGCCGTGTCGTTGGCATGCGCTTTCATGAGTTGGAGGCTTTGCCCGGCGAAGAAACGGGCCAATGAAGGAACGGGCTAATAAAGGAATGAGAAGGACAATCGTGCCATGAAAGTGATGATCCGCCGGCAGGGTGAAACCTTCTCGGCCTATATCGCCAAAAAAGACCTGGAAGAGACCATCGTCGCCATGGAAAAGCCCGGCTTGTGGGGGGGATGGATCCGTCTTGCCAACGGGGCGCTGATGGACTTGCCGGACATGGCTGCCGATACGCCCCTGCCCATCACCGTCACCGCCCGGAAAAAAGCCCCTCCTCCTTGAGGATAACCGGATGCACATCTTTTTGACCGCTTGGGATTCACCTTCATGTCTCTCACCCTTCGGGACAGGGCGCTGGGTGCCTATCTGGGCTTTGCCATCGGCGATGCCCTGGGGGCAACCGTCGAGTTTATGACACGTCAGGAAATCGAGACCCAATACAAGGTCCACTGCCGCATGATCGGCGGCGGCTGGCTGCACCTGAAACCGGGGCAGGTCACCGATGATACCGAAATGGCGATTCATCTGGGGCGCTCGCTGCTGCGTCGCCAGGGTTTCGATGTGGGCGATGTCTGCGCGGCGTTCGCCACATGGCTCGGAAGCGGGCCGGTTGATGTCGGCAACACCTGTCGGCGTGGCATCCGGCGTTACATCACCCACGGCACCACGGCCACACCACCGTGCGAAGGGGATGGGGGCAACGGTGCCTGTATGCGCACTCTGCCGGTGGCCCTTGCCACGGTGCGGGATGCCGCGGCGTTCGAAGAATGGACCCTCGCCCAATGCCACATCACCCACAACCACCCCCTTTCGGATGCGGCGTCCCTGGCCATGGGACGGATGGTCCAGGCCTTGATCACCGGCGGCGGCGTGCCGGCATGCCGCACCGAGGCCGTTGCCCTGGCGGGCCGGTTCAGGCCGTTTCGTTTCGAATCCTACCGGGGGCCGTCGTCGGCGTTCATTGTCGATACGGTGTGCACGGTGTTGCACGGCTATTTTCGTACCGACAGCTTTCGCGCCTGTGTGATGGGGGTTGTCAACCAGGGTGGCGATGCCGACACCACCGGGGCGCTGGCCGGCATGTTGGCCGGGGCGACCTATGGCGTGCAGGATATCCCCGCGGCCTGGCTCAAGAAACTCGACAAGACGGTTGAGGGCGAGATCCGCACCCAGGTGGACGGCCTTCTGGCCCTTGCCGGCTGTTGATATTCCGATCATCGGTGCGTTCACGCCACTGGTTGCCCGGGGGGGTGCATTCGCGCCGCTGATCGCACGCGCTGAAAGAAGCACCCCCTTTCCCGCGATTCCTTTATCTGTCCCCTGTATCCGTCCCCTTTATCCGCCCACGGCCATGCTGGCCGGCTGGCGCGCGCCGTCATCGGGTTTTTCCTGCATTTTCTGCAAGGCCCGGCGGTATTCGACCGGCATGACCTTGACGAAGCGGGGCAAGCATGTCTCCCAATGATCAAGAATCTCCTTCGCCCGCAGGCTGCCGGTGAAGCGGTAATGCTTTTCGATCAGGGTCTTTAGGCGCAGTGCGTCGAACCGGGTCATGTCGTGCAGAAGTTCCACCAGGCCATGGGATTCAAGGTCGTGTTTCTGGTGCCCCAGTTCCTTGAGGGCGCTGTCTTCGGCGGTGATCGGCTCCAGATCCACCATGGCAAGATTGCACCGGCGGTCGAATGCGCCGTCATCGTCCAGCACATAGGCGATGCCGCCGCTCATGCCGGCGGCGAAGTTGCGACCCGTGCGGCCCAGAACGACCACGGTCCCGCCGGTCATGTACTCGCACCCATGGTCCCCGCAGCCCTCCACCACCGCCGTTGCACCCGAGTTGCGGACGGCGAACCGTTCTCCCGCAACGCCTCGGAAATAGCACTCCCCGGCGATCGCCCCATACAGCACCGTATTGCCGACGATGATGTTGTCTTCCGCCGAACGGCGCGCCCCCTCTGGCGGGGCGATGATTATCCGTCCCCCCGACAGGCCCTTGCCAACATAGTCGTTGGCATCGCCTCTCAGCTTCAGCGTCACCCCGTGGGCGAGGAACGCCCCGAAGCTTTGCCCGGCGGTGCCGGTCAGTGTGATGGAGATGGTATCATCGGGCAATCCCTTGTGCCCCCGTCGCCGCGCCACCTCCCCCGAGAGCATGGCCCCGACGGTGCGATGGGTGTTGCGGATCGGGAGCGCTAGGGCGACCGGCACGCCGGCTTCCAACGCCAGTGTGCTTTTGCGGATCAATACCTGGTCCAGCGCCTGATCAAGACCGTGGTTCTGCTTTTCGCAGTTAAAAGCCGCGACACCCGCGGCAGGCCGAACGGGAGTCAAAAGACGGGAAAAATCAAGACTCCGTGCCTTCCAATGATCGATGGCCGGCCTGACCTCCAGCGCATCGGCCTGCCCGATCATTTCGTTCACCGTGCGAAAGCCAAGGCGGGCCATCAGTTCGCGCATTTCCTCGACCAGAAAGGTGAAAAAAGCGACCACGTGTTCCGGCTTGCCGGTGAACCGCTCGCGCAGGGACGGATCTTGTGTCGCCACCCCCACCGGACAGGTGTTGAGGTGACACTTGCGCATCATCAGGCAGCCCGAAGCGATCAGGGCCGCGGTGGCGATGCCGAACTCGTCGGCCCCCAGCAGGGCGCCGATCACCACATCACGGGCGGTGCGCAGGCCACCATCCACCTGCACCGCCACCCGCCCCCGCAAACGGGTGGCGACCAGGGTATGGTGGGTTTCGGCAAGGCCGATTTCCCATGGGCTGCCGGCGTTGTAGATGGAAGTGAGGGGGCTTGCCCCCGTTCCGCCATCGTGACCGGAAATCAGGATGTGGTCGGCATGGGCCTTGGCCACGCCGGCGGCGACCGTTCCCACCCCCACTTCCGACACCAGCTTGACCGAAATGCGCGCCAGTGGGTTCACGTTTTTCAGGTCGTGAATCAGCTGGGCCAGATCCTCGATCGAATAGATGTCATGGTGCGGCGGCGGCGAGATCAAACCGACGCCGGGGGTGGAATGGCGCACGCGGGCGATCGACTCATCCACCTTGTGACCGGGAAGCTGGCCGCCCTCGCCGGGCTTGGCCCCTTGGGCCATCTTGATCTGGATATCATCGGCGTTGACCAGATATTCGGCGCTGACGCCAAAGCGGCCCGAGGCCACCTGTTTCACCGCCGAGCGTAGGAAGTCGCCGTTTGGCTGTGGCTCGTACCGGCTGGCCTCCTCGCCACCTTCGCCGGTGTTGGACTTGCCGCCCAGCCGGTTCATGGCGATGGCAAGGGTGGTGTGGGCCTCCCACGAGATGGCGCCAAACGAAATGGCGCCCGTGGCAAAGCGCTTCAGGATGGACTCGGCCGGCTCCACGTCTTCCAGCGGCACCGGCGGGCGGGTTTCCTTGAACGTGAACAGGCCGCGCAGGGTGTAGGGCGCGTGCGCCTGATCATCCATCAGACGGCTGAAGTCGCGGAACAGGGCGCGATCCCCGGTGCGGACCGCCTGTTGCAACAGGGCGATGGCGCGCGGGGTCCAGGCATGACGCTCGCTCCCTTCCCGATAGGCGATCTCTCCTCCGGCTTCAAGGGCGCCCCGCAGCAACGGATCGGTCCCGAAGGCGGCACGATGCCGGGCCAGGGCCTCCGTCGCCACTTCGTTCAGGCCGATGCCCTCCAGAACCGAATGGGTTCCGGTGAAGTAACGGTCGATGAACCCGCGCGCAAGGCCCACGGCATCGAAAATCTGCGCCCCGCAATAGGATTGGTACGTGGAAATGCCCATTTTGGACATGACTTTCAGGATGCCTTTGTTGATGGCCTTGATGTAACGGCCCTCCGCCTCCGGCCCCAGTTCCTGACGCAGGACGTGCAGGGTATCTAGGGCGAGATAGGGGTTGATGGCCTCGGCCCCATACCCGGCCAGGCAACAGAAATCATGCAGCCGACGCGCCTCCCCCGTTTCCACCACGAGTCCCACCCTGGTCCGCAAACCCTGCCGGATCAGGTGGTGATGCACGGCGGCGGTGGCCAGTAGGGCGGGAATCGGCACGTGATCGGCATCGACCAGACGGTCGGAAAGGATCAGGATGGTGTAGCCGCCCTCCTGCACGCACTGCTCGGCCCGCTGACACAAACGGTTCAGCGCGTCCTCAAGCCCTGCGGCGTCCTCGCGCGCCAGCCAGCAGATATCAAGCGTGGAGGTGCGAAAGGCCCGGTCCACGTGGTTTTCGATGCGGCGAATCTTTTCAAGGTCGGTGTTGGAAAGCACCGGAGCCTTCACTTCCAGCCGTCTGTGCCGGCCCGCATCCTCCAGATCCAGAAGATTGGGCCGCGGCCCAATCAGCGAAACGAGGGACATCACCAGTTCTTCGCGAATGGGGTCGATGGGCGGATTGGTGACCTGGGCGAAGGTCTGAAAGAAATAATCGCTCAACCGCTTGGAATGGTTCGACAGCACCGCCGGCGGAATGTCCCGCCCCATGGAGCCGACCGGGTCCTGACCACTGACCGCCATGGGTTTCAGGAAGAACTTGATGTCTTCCGCGCTATACCCGAACGCCTGCTGCCGGTCGCGGAGGGTGGAGGGATCGGGCGCCATGGCCGGCACTTCATCGGGCAATTCCTCAAGCCGGATCTGGGTTGCGTTCAGCCATTGCTGGTAAGGCCTGGCCGCCGCCAGCCCGGCCTTCAGTTCGGCATCGTCGATGATGCGGCCTTCCTCCAGGTCGATCAGGAACATCTTGCCCGGTTGCAGGCGCCATTTCTTGACGATCCGGGAATCGGGGATGTCGAACACCCCGGCCTCCGAACTCAAGACCACGTGATCGTCATCGGTGATGATGTAACGGGCCGGGCGCAGGCCATTGCGGTCGAGTGTCGCGCCGATCTGACGCCCGTCGGAAAAGGCCATCGCCGCCGGTCCATCCCAGGGTTCCATCAGCGCGGCGTGAAATTCATAAAAGGCCCGCCGGTCCTCATCCATCAGGGGGTTGTCGGCCCACGCCTCGGGAATCATCATCATCATGGCGTGGGCCAGCGAATAGCCGCCATGGACCAGCAATTCCAGCGCATGATCGAACGTGGCCGAATCCGATTTGCCTTCGATCAATAGGGGCCATAGCTTGTCGAGATCGCTTCCGAGCACGGCCGATCGCATCGCATGACGTCGGGCGGCCATCCAATTGATGTTGCCGCGGAGCGTGTTGATCTCGCCATTGTGGCACAGATAGCGGAAGGGCTGGGCCAGATCCCACGACGGAAAGGTGTTGGTCGAAAAGCGCTGGTGCACCAGGGCGATCGCCGATTCCAGACGCGGATCGGTCAGATCGGTGAAATAATCGGCCATGCGGGGGGCCATGACCATGCCCTTGTAGACCA
>WOUV01000017.1 GCA_009773045.1 Rhodospirillaceae bacterium
AAAATGGCGGCGGTGGCGGAGAAGAATCTCACCAAGGCTGCGGCGCTGCTGGAAAGTCAGCGGCGGCGGCGGGTCGTGCGACCGGACTGGGCGCTGGAGCACAGAGAAGAGGAGGGGGACCTCAGGAAAGTGCCGTGGCCCCCTCTGGAGCGGACGAGCGGCTGGACGTAACGGAGATCAAACCAGAAACGCTGCCGTGATCAGGAATCAAGGGGATGCGGGGGGAGGGAGTCTCCCCCACAGGGGTGGTTTTTTATGTTTTGCTTTCGGGCGCTTCTTGGAAGGGTTCTTCAAACAAAATTTTCCGAGGGGATCACATGCGCTATCGCAAGGGTTTTGTTGGAGCAACAGGGGATACGCCGCTGATTCATCTGGCATGGGCATCCGAACACACCGGTTGCGCCATTTATGGCAAGGCGGAATTTCTCAATCCCGGTGGATCGGTCAAGGATCGTACCGCACGCTTTCTGATCGAGGATGCCGAACGAAAGGGCCTGCTTGAACCTGGGGGGATCGTTGTGGAAGGCACCGCCGGCAACACCGGTATCGGTCTTGCCTTGGTGGGCAACGCCCGTGGGTACAAAACCGTGATCGTTATGCCGGAAACTCAAAGCCAGGAAAAGAAAGACATGCTGCGGCTGTGCGGGGCCGATTTGCGCCTCGTGCCCGCCCTGCCCTATGCCAACCCCGGCAATTATGTGCGCTATTCGGAACGGCTGGCCCAAGAAATGGGGGCCTTCTGGGCTAATCAGTTTGACAACACAGCCAATCGTCTTGGCCATTATCATACCACCGGTCCGGAAATCTGGGACCAGACGGAAGGAGAGGTGGATGCGTTCACCTGTTCCGTTGGAACCGGCGGTACGTTGGCGGGGGTGGCCATAGCGTTGAAGGAACGCAATCCGAAGGTGCACGTCGTTCTTGCCGATCCGTTGGGGTCCGCCCTTTACAGCTATTATACCTGTGGCGAACTGAAGGCGGAGGGAACGTCCGTGACCGAAGGGATCGGCCAGGGACGCATCACCCGCAATCTAGAGGGGGCGCCGATTGATACCGCCCTACAAATCACCGATACCGAATGCCTTGAGGTGATTTTCAACCTCGTGAAACACGAGGGGCTGGTGGTGGGGGGATCTTCCGGCATCAACGTGGCCGCGGCCATGCGGGTGGCCGAAACCCTGGGACCGGGGCATACCGTGGTCACCGTTTTGTGTGATTACGGGACACGGTATCAAAGCAAGCTCTTCAATCCTGTTTTTTTGCGGGAACGCGATCTGCCTGTTCCAGACTGGTTGTGACACAAGATTCCAGGCCCCCGGGGGGGGACCCGGGCCTGGGAGCGTTACTTGGGCGCAATGACCATGATCATCTGCCGTCCTTCCATTTTCGGCAGTTGTTCAATCTTGCCCGTGTCTACAAGTTCACTGCGCACCCGATCCAAAACGACCATTCCCAGATCCTGGTGGGCCATTTCACGTCCCCGGAAACGCAAAGTCACCTTGACCTTGTCGCCCTCTTCAAGGAAGCGGCGCATGCTGCACATCTTGACTTCATAATCATGATCATCGATGTTCGGACGGAGCTTGATTTCCTTGACCTCGATAACTTTTTGTTTCTTCTTCGCCTCGTTACGTTTTTTCTGGCTTTCGTACTTGAACTTGCCGTAGGCAAGAATCTTGCACACTGGCGGATCGGCATTTGGCGAGATCTCAACCAAGTCCAACCCGGCTCCAAAGGCTCGTTCCTGGGCGTCGCGCAAGGAAACAACCCCCACGTTCTCGCCATCGGCGTCAATCAGCCGCACCGTGCGGGCATCGATTTCTTCATTGACGCGCGGCCCGTCGCGGGTTGGTGGCGTCGTCATGGATGGTCTGACTATTGCTCTGTCTCCTTGATCTGTTTTAACCGGTGGCCCCGTTTTCATCCGGGGGCGGGCATGGCCGCTTCGCGTCCAAGTGTATCGACCGCCGCGTCGAGTGCAAGAATTTCCTGCGTTTTGACACCCAGACGCCGCAAGGCCACGGTGCGTGTTTCGGCCTCCCGCCTGCCCACCACCAGCAAAAGGGGCACCTTCGCCAGGCTGTGTTCGCGAACCTTGAGGGTAATCTTTTCGTTGCGCGTGTCAACCACGGCCCGCAGATCCGCCGTGCACAAAGCCCGGGTGACGTCCTCGGCGTAGGAATCGGCCTCGCTGACAATGGTGGCGACAACGATTTGCACGGGGGCTAGCCACAGGGGCATCCTGCCGGCATAATGTTCCAACAAAATGCCGATAAAGCGTTCGAACGAGCCAAGGATCGCCCGATGCAGCATGACGGGGCGGTGTTTGGCGCCATCGACGCCGACATAGGCGGCGTTCAACCGTTCAGGGAGAACAAAATCCGCCTGCAACGTGCCGCATTGCCAGTCGCGCCCCAGGGCATCCTTCAGCACGAATTCGAGCTTCGGGCCATAAAAGGCGCCTTCACCCGGATTCAAGGTGATTTCGAGACCCGCCGCCCGGCTTGCCTCCAGCAAAGCCTTTTCCGCCTTGTCCCAGGTTTCATCCGAACCGGCCCGTTTCACCGGACGATCCGAGAATTTGACCCGCACATCGGTGAAACCGAAGTCATGGTACATGATGCGCAACAAGATGCAAAAGTCTTGGGTTTCCGACAGAATCTGTTCCTCGGTACAAAAGATGTGGGCATCATCCTGGGTGAAGGCCCGCACCCGCATCAACCCGTGCAGGGCGCCCGACGGCTCGTAGCGATGACAGGCGCCAAACTCGGCCATGCGCAACGGCAGCTCGCGATAGCTTTTGATGCCCTGGCGGAAAATCTGGACATGGCAGGGGCAGTTCATCGGCTTGATGGCAAGGATTTCCTCTTTCTCCTTCCCGTCACCGACCGTCACCGTGAACATGTTCTCGCGGAATTTTTCCCAATGGCCGGAGTCCTCCCACAGCGACCGGTCCACCAGTTGCGGTGTTTTGACCTCCACATAGCCGGCCGCAGCCAACCGTCGGCGCACATAGGTTTCAATGGTTCGATAGAGTGTCCAGCCTTTGGGATGCCAAAAAACGCTGCCGACCGCCTCTTCCTGTAAATGAAACAATTCCATCTCGCGCCCAAGGCGGCGATGATCGCGGCGTTCGGCCTCCTCCATCCAGTTCAAATAGGCCTTGAGCTGCGCCTCATCGGGCCAGCAGGTGCCATAGATGCGTTGCAGCATTTCGTTGCGGGCATCACCGCGCCAGTAGGCGCCGGCCAGCTTCATCAGCCTGAACGCCTTGCCCAACCGCCCGGTCGAGGGCAGGTGTGGTCCCCGGCACAGGTCAAGCCACTGTCCCTGCCGGTAGATGGAGATGTCTTCCCCTTCCGGTAGTTGCGTCACCCATTCGGCCTTGTATTTCTCGCCCCTGCCGGTGAAATAGGCGATCGCTTCTTCCCGGCGCCACACTTCCCGGCGAATCGGTTCGTCGCGGTCCACGATGTCCCGCATGCGGGCCTCGATCCGCTCCAGATCGTCGGGGGTGAAGGGAGTCTTACGCGCGAAATCGTAATAAAAGCCCCTCTCGGTGGCGGGGCCAAAGGTGACCTGCGTCTCGGGATAAAGTTCCTGCACCGCCTCGGCCATCACGTGGGCGGCATCATGGCGCAAAAGGGCAAGGGCGTCCGAGTCCTTCGCGGTCACGAGCCGCACCGCCGCATCGCGGGTGACCACGGTGGCAAGATCTTTCACCGTGCCATCGACACAAAGAGCGAGCGCCGCTTTGGTCCATCCCGGTCCGATGTCCCGTGCAATGTCGTTTCCCGATACGGGACCGTCATAGGAGCGGATGGTGCCATCCGGTAGTACAATGGAAACCATGGGAAAATGTCATGCTTTTTGATTTTCGACGATCCTTCCGGCGGTCCCTTTTCCGTTCCTGTCTTCGGAAGGCAGGCGAACATGGACGATTCCACTCCATCCTGTCAAGCCCCCGGTCATCGGACCAATCCGATCACCTTATTTTGCGTTCCTGTCCCCCCCCACCTGGTGTTCCTTCGTTCCGGTCCCGCTCGGAAATCCCGGATTTATCAATGGAGCGGCTGGGACTGCGCCTGTTCTTCCGCGATCTTGGTATGCACTTCGGTCATGTCGAGCGCCTTGACCTGTTCGATCAAGGTGTCGAGAGCCTGGGCCGGAAGGGCGCCAGCCTGGGCGAACAGCAGCACCTTCTCACGAAAAATGACCAGTGTCGGGATGGAGCGAATGCCGAACTGGGCCGCCAGTACCTGTTCCTTTTCGGTATCGCATTTGACAAACACGACGTCTTTGTGTTTTTCGGATGCTTTTTCGAAAACGGGCGCAAAGGCCTTGCACGGCCCACACCAATCGGCCCAAAAATCAACCAAAACGATATAATTATCAAGAATTGTTGTCTCGAAGTTGTCGAGGGTCAATTCAATCGTGGCCATCAGATGCTTTTCCAAACGCAGTTGCCCGAATCCCGCCAAGAGTGACCCCGCCTGAGCCACGATTGACGAACAAACCATTATAAACGCTTCCCCCCGTCGTATCCATCCAGGGCCACCACATTGTCATGCGATTTCCCTTGTTTGTTCTTTCTCGCCGTTTCGATGTCCGTTCATTCGTCTTCCATCGTGTTCTCGACCGACGTGTCCTCGACCGATGGGGGGGGGGCCTGATCGTCGGGCGAAAAGATTTGCCGCCGGCCCCTGGCAAGGACGACCGCCTTTTCAAAATCGGCATCGGAACACAAACCAAGCGTGACCGGATTACGCGGCTTGATGTTGGCCGTGTTCCAGTGGGTGCGATCCCGCACGCCAGCAATGGTGGATTTCGTGGTGCCGACGAGTTTGCATATCTGGGCATCGGACAGCTCTGGGTGCTGCTTCAAAAGCCAGGAGATGGCATCGGGACGATCCTGCCGTTTGGAAACGGGCGTGTACCGCGCTCCTTTGGGGCGGGATTGTGGCGAAGGCAGATCGGTTTGCAGAAGACGCAACCGTGCCTGCGCATTCTGTTCGCATCGGTCGATTTCTTCCCGCGTGACCTGACTGTTGGCTATCGGATCGAGACCCACGATTCCGGCCGCCACCTCGCCGTCGGCAATGGCCTGAACTTCCAGGGCATGCATGCCGCAAAAGCTGGCCACCTGCTCGAAGGTCAGCGCGGTATTTTCCACCAGCCACACGGCTGTTGCCTTGGGCATGAGAGGCAGCCCCATGAGTCCTCCTTGATGAAACACTGTTTTTTTTCCGACGGGACAGGAGCATAAACAAAAAAAGACAGGGCCATTGTATATTCTTTTCCGACGCCGGAAAATATCGGGGTCAGAATCCCATAGTGCCATCGCACGAGAAAAAGAGACGACGATGACAGCGGTACAAAAGTAGAAAACTTGGCCGTTGAAGCCTCGCGAAGCGAAAGCCAAGGGCCGTGACGCCCGGCACGTGATGGAAAGAACAGACACGGGCGATCGGGTTCACCCGATTGCCCTTAAGGGCGATGCGGACAGGGCAGACCGATCTGCATCGGGAAGGAGAGTGTGCCATGTCAACCCTTTTGATCTCCCATCCTGCCTGCATGCAGCATGAGACCGGGATCTCTCATCCGGAGCGCCCCGAGCGACTGACGGCCATCGCGCAGGCCCTCGCCACGGAACGCTTCACGGCCCTTGACCGTCAGGAGGCGCCCCGTGCCGCCCTGGCGCTGATCGAACGGTTGCATCCGCGATCATATATCGAGGGAATCCTCGACGCCGTGCCGAAAAACGGCTCTCGTCATCTTGATTCCGATACTGTTCTGTCTCCCGCCTCCGGCGAGGCCGCCTTGCGGGCGGTGGGAGCGGTGGTGGCGGCCGTGGATGCGGTGGCGCACGGGAAGGCGCACAATGCCTTCTGTCCGGTCCGTCCGCCCGGCCACCATGCCGAACCCACCACGGCCATGGGGTTTTGCATTTTCAACAATGTGGCGATCGGCGCGCATCACGCCCGCGCTGTCCACGGATTCCGGCGGGTGGCGGTGGTGGATTTCGATGTCCATCACGGCAATGGAACCCAGGCGGCTTTCTGGAACGACGCCGAAATGTTTTACGCCTCCACGCACCAGTGGCCGTGCTATCCCGGCACCGGCGCCGGACACGAGACCGGTTGTGCCCATAACATCGTCAACGTTCCCTTGCCGCCGGGCAGCGGGTCCGAGGCGTTCCGCCACGGCGTGACGGAACGCATCGTGCCGGCGCTGCGCGCGTTCAAGCCGGAATTTCTGTTCATTTCAGCGGGGTTCGATGCCCATGCCCGCGATCCGCTTGCGGGTCTTGAACTGGGCAAGGACGATTTTGCCTGGGTCACCCGTGCCCTGACGCACCTTGCCGCCGAATGCTGCGATGGTCGGGTGGTTTCGGTGCTGGAAGGGGGATATGACCTGAGTGCCCTGGCGGAAAGTGTTGCCGTGCATGTCGAGGGGTTGATGGCCGCCCGGAAGGGCACATCATGATTACCATTTCCACCCTGAACGAACAGACCGGAATCCGCCATGGTTTCTTTACCCGCGGTGGGGGAGTATCCCAGGGTCTGTATACCGCGTTGAATTGCAGCTTCGGCTCTGCCGATGATCCGGCGGCGGTTGCCGTCAATCGCGCCCGCGCCATGGGGATGCTTGACCTTCCCCCAGAGGCCCTGGTGACCGTGCGGCAAGAGCATACCGCCGTCGTGGTGACGGTCGATCGCCCGTGGACGCATGGGAAAGCCCCCCGGGCCGATGCCCTGGTGACCCGGGTGCCGGGCATGGCGCTGGGGGTGCTGTCGGCTGATTGCGCGCCGGTGCTGCTGGCCGATGCCCAGGCGGGGGTGATCGGGGCCGCCCATGCCGGCTGGCGCGGCGCCCATGGAGGCGTTCTGGCCAGCGTCGTCACGGCCATGCAGGCTTTGGGAGCAGCGCCGCATCATGTCATTGCGACGATCGGTCCCTGCATCGCCCAGCGTTCCTATGAGGTGGGGCCGGAGTTTCCGGCCCCTTTTCTGGACGATGATTCCGACAACGCGATTTTTTTCGCCCCGGCCAATCGCGAAGGCCATTATCTGTTCGATCTTGCGGGATATGTGGCGCGGCGGCTGGCCGTGCTGGAGGTGTCGACCGTCGTGCGAACTCCGTGTGATACCCTGTATGAGGAAGACCGCTTTTTCAGCTATCGCCGTGCTGTGCTGCGGGGCGAGCCGGATTATGGCCGGGGCTTGTCGGCCATCGTGCTGGAGCGATAATTCCTCTTTCTTTCTTTATTTCGACGGTATCGAGGCCACGCCTCCTCCGCATTCACAGCTTTGCAAGCATCGCAGCGGTAATCAGGGTAATGCCGCTTGCAGTGCGATAGAAACGCCGTGCATCTTCTTCCGGATCCTCCCCCACCACCAGGCCCTCCGGAATCCGGCAGTTGCTGCCGACGATGCATTTTTTCAAAATGCAGTGGCGGCCGATATCGGTGGACGGCAGAACCACCGTGTCCTCGACCAGGCTGTAGGAATTGACCCGCACCGTGCTGAACAGAAGCGAACGACGGACCGTGCCGCCGGAAACGACACATCCCGCCGACAGGACCGAATCCACCGCCATGCCCCTGCGGTCATCACTGTCGAAAACGAATTTGGCGGCCGGCTGTTGGATCTGATAGGTCCAGATGGGCCAGGAGGCATCGTAAAGGTCAAGCTCCGGTGTGACGGTGGTCAGGTCGATGTTGGCGGCCCAATAGGCATCGACGGTACCGACATCGCGCCAGTATGGTTCCGCCGAGCCGTTTTCGCGCTGAGCCACGCAGTGGATAGAGGAGTCGGCGAAACGGTGGGCGACGACCTTTCGGGATCTAGCAATCATATGGGGAATAATATCTTTACCAAAATCGTGGGAGGAATCAAACTCCCGGGCATCCCGTTCCAGTTCGTTGATCAGCACAGAGGTGTTGAAGACATAAATCCCCATGCTGGCGAAGGCATGGTTCGGGCGGTTGGGAATGGCCGGAGGGGTCTTGGGTTTTTCGATGAAACTCGTGCACGAGATGGTCGCCTCGGCCCCTTTCTCCATATGATAGGCCAGAAGGCGGCTGTAATCTTGCTTGTATACGTGATCGCCGGCCAGAATCAGGACATATTTTGGCAGACGGCTTTTGATGAGTGGTAGATTTTGATATACGGCATCCGCCGTGCCCTGATACCAAACGGCGGTCTCGAGCTGTTGCTGGGCTGGCCATAGCTCGACGAATTCGTTGATCTCCGCCCGCAAAAAGCCCCACCCCCGTTGAACGTGCTGAATGAGGGTGTGCGCTTTATATTGCGTCAGCACGGCGATCTGGCGAATTCCTGAGTTGATGCAGTTGGAGAGCGGGAAATCGACGATGCGGAATTTGCCACCAAAGGGCATGGCTGGCTTGGCTTCATCATCTGTTAGTTGCATCAACCGCGTGCCACGCCCCCCGGCCAGGACCAGGGCGAAGGTGTTCTTGACGGCGTTGTGGAGATCATAAGGCAGCTCTGTTGAATAATGCATCGCGTGGCCCTCCTGTACAAGTTGTTTGTGCCAAATCATGTTCCCCAGACTGACACCGCCGCGGACCGGGATCAACCGACCTTGCGTAAAATCTTGTCGGAAAAAGCCTTTTGCGGTGGAAAAACGGGTGAGGCAAAATGAGAGAGTGAGAAAAAGGAAACCAGTTGGGGATTCCCATCTGCGCGGCATGGTCCCGGCGCGGGGGGCCGTGAGGATCTGGGGGGGGGCGATGAGAATCCTTTTTGTGGCAACGGAGGCCTATCCGTTGATCAAAACAGGAGGGCTTGCGGATGTGACGGGCGCGTTATCGGCGGCGCTGGCGGAAGGGGGGGAGGCGATTCGTCTTCTTCTGCCGGCCTATGGACCGGCGATCGCAGGCTTGCGTCACCGGCACTTGGGTGCCAGTATGGGCACGGTGCTGGGGTGGTCCGTTCGCCTGATCGAAGGATACATGCCCGACTCCGGTATTCCCGTGACTCTGGTGGATTGTCCCCCTCTATTCGACCGGCCCGGCAATCCCTACAGCCGCAACGACGGGCACGACTGGCCAGACAACCACGAGCGTTTCGCCGTCTTGAGTCGGGTTGCGGCCACCCTTGCGGTGGGGGAGGAGGGGGCGGGGCCGGTTGATATCGTTCACGCCCACGACTGGCAAACCGGCCTGGTGTGCGCCTATCTTTGGCAGCATCGGCGACACCATGGCAGGGAGGGAACGCCGGCATCGGTCTTTACCGTCCATAATCTGGCTTTTCAGGGCCGATTCTCGCCCCATGTGATGGAACGGATCGGGTTACCGGTTGACATGTTCTCCGTGAACGGAGTTGAATTTCACGGCGATGTCAGTTATCTCAAGGCCGGGCTGTATTACAGTGACAAAATCACAACCGTGAGTCCAACCTATGCCCACGAAATTCAGACCGATCAAGGGGGGGAAGGGTTGCAGGGCCTGTTGTTGGCGCGGGCGAACGATCTTGCGGGCATTCTGAACGGCGAAGATGACCGACTGTGGAATCCGGCGGACGATCCGGCCATTCATTATCCCTTCACCGCCCGGCACTTGAGCGGCAAGGCTCTGGACAAGGCCGATCTGCAACGCGAACTGGGGCTTGAAGTCAAAGCCGATGCCCCCCTGTTTGCCGTCATCAGCCGTTTGACCGAGCAAAAAGGCGTTGACCTTGTGCTTAAGGCAATATCGGATATTATGGAGAAGGGTGGACAACTCGTGATTCTGGGGGCGGGCGATTCCCGGTTCGAAACGGCCTGCCGGATGGCAGCGAAAACCTGCCCGGGGTGGGTGGCGGTGCGCATCGGTTTGGACGAGGCCTTGGCCCATCGCATCCAGGCGGGAAGTGATGCGCTGCTGATGCCCTCCCGGTTCGAACCGTGCGGGTTGTCACAAATGTATGCAATGCGCTATGGAACGCTTCCTGTGGTACGGCATACCGGGGGGTTGGCAGATACCGTTGTTGATGTGGATGATTCGGACGGGGGAACCGGTTTTGTTTTTGACACCGCGACTTTGCCGGCGTTTCTGGCAGCGGTTCACCGGGTTTTCGACCTGTATCGGAATCGTGCGGTGTGGCAGAGCATTCAAGGCCACGCCATGGGGCAGGATTTCAGTTGGCGGCGTTCGGCCGAACGATATCGGCGGCTCTATCGCGAACTGATCCATCAATGATATTCGGGGGGAACGGGACGGACTGTCTCGATACCGGGCAAGGAGAACCAAGAACATGCAGCGATTGAATGAGGCCACGGCGCGAATCGATGAGCGAATCGATTTCAACGACGTGGAATCGATCAAAAAGGAATTGATGCACTTCATGATCCACGTCGTTGGCGCGGATCCGATGTATGGGACCGAGGAAAACTGGTTCTATGCGCTTGCCTTTCTTGTCCGGGGCAGGCTGAGCGAGTTGTATATCCGTTCGGCCCGCACGCAGTATGACCGCGACACCAAGCGGACCTATTACCTGTCGATGGAATTCCTGAACGGCCGCAGCCTCGTGAAACAGCTTTACGATCTGCGGATCATCGACAACGTGCGCACGGCCCTGGAAGGGGTGGGAGTGGATCTGGATGCCATTGCCGAGCTGGAATTCGATGCCGCCCTTGGCAACGGCGGGCTGGGGCGTCTTGCGGCCTGCCTGCTCGATTCGATGGCCACCCACGGCTACCCGGGGTTCGGCTATGGCATCCGCTATGCGTTTGGCATGTTCAGCCAGCGCATCGAATCCGGCCAGCAGGTGGAACAGCCGGAACAATGGCTGCGTCACGGCAATCCCTGGGAATATCCGCGGCCCGAAGTGGTCTATCCGGTCCGCTTTCACGGCCACGTGCTGCGCTTCAAGAACGCCGATGGCAAGGAAATCTGTCAGTGGGTCGATACCGATGACGTGATTGCCATGGCCTATGACGTGCCGGTTTCAGGGTACGGCTCGCCGACGGTCAGCAATCTGCGCCTGTGGACGGCGCGGGCAACGCGGGATTTCGACCTGAGCTACTTCAATCAGGGCAATTACATCGACGCCGTGCGCGACAAAACCACGTCCGAGAATCTTTCGCGCGTGCTCTATCCGGCGGACACCACGCTGATGGGGCAGGAGTTGCGGTTGAAGCAGGAATATTTCTTCGTCAGCTCCTCGCTGCAAGACATCATTGCCCGTTTCAAGCGCACCCATGCGACCCTCGACCTTCTGCCCGACCGGGTGGCCATCCAGCTCAACGATACCCACCCGGCCCTGTCGGTGGCCGAGATGATGCGCCTTTTGACCGATATCCATGGCTATCGCTGGGAACAAGCGTGGGAAATGACCAGCCGCACCTTCTGCTATACCAACCACACCCTGCTGCCGGAGGCGTTGGAAACCTGGCCGATCTCGATGCTCGAGTCGGTCCTGCCCCGGCATCTTGAAATCATTTATCAAATCAACCATCGCTTCCTGCAACAGGTGAAGTATGCCTTTCCGGGCGATGCGGGCGTGTTGCGCCGGATGTCCTTGATCGACGATGACAGCCGCCGCGTGCGCATGGCCCACCTTGCCATCGTCGGCTCCACCAGGGTCAACGGGGTGGCCGAATTGCACACGAATCTGATGTGCCAAACCATCTTCGCCGATTTCCATCGCATGTGGCCGCACAAGTTCGTCAACGTGACGAACGGCGTGACGCCGCGCCGGTGGCTGTTGCAGGCCAATCCGGGGCTGTCAAAGCTCGTGAGCGAACAGATCGGGGAAGAGTGGATCACCGACCTTTCCAGCCTCAGGGAGCTGGAATCGCATGTCAACGATTCGGCGTTTCTGGACCGGTTCCGCGGCATCAAGCTCGACAACAAGAACCGGCTGGCCCAGTTGATTCATACCCGTCTTGGCGTGCGGGTCGATCCCAATGCGATGTTCGACGTGCATGTCAAACGGATTCATGAATACAAGCGTCAACTCCTGAACGTCCTGAATGTCATTGGTCGCTATAACAGGTTGCGTGACTGTCGCAACGTCGAAACCCTAGCGCCGCGGACCGTGATCTTCGCCGGCAAATCGGCCCCGGGGTATTACATGGCCAAGCTGATCATCCGCCTGATTCACGACGTGGCGGAAATGGTCAACAATGACCCCAAGGTCGGCGACATGATGAAGGTCGTGTTCGTGCCCAATTACAACGTGTCCCTGGCTGAGATCATCATTCCGGGTTCGGATTTGTCGGAACAAATCTCGACGGCGGGCACGGAGGCCTCCGGCACCGGCAACATGAAGTTCGCCTTGAACGGCGCCTTGACCATTGGCACCCTGGATGGGGCGAACATCGAAATCCGCGAATCGGTTGGCAACGACAACTTTTTCGAATTCGGCCTGACCGCCGACGAGGCTCAGGATCTGCGGTTGCAGGGCTATGATCCGTGGCAGTTCTATCGCCGCAATCCCGATCTGACGCGGGTGCTGGATATGATCGGCCAGGGCTTCTTTTCGCCGGGCGAACCGGACCGTTATCGCCCTGTGTTC
Organism: Rhodospirillaceae bacterium; assembly: GCA_009773045.1. Classification (GTDB taxonomy): domain Bacteria; phylum Pseudomonadota; class Alphaproteobacteria; order Rhodospirillales; family Rhodospirillaceae; genus WOUV01. Next base: position 12,525 of record WOUV01000017.1, read on the forward strand.
GATTCGCTCCTGAAAGGGGGAGACCATTACCTGTTGCTGGCCGATTATGCGTCTTACGTGGCCTGTCAGGAACGGGTGGATGCCACATTCATGAATGCACGGGACTGGGCGCGGCGGGCGGCCTTGAACGTGGCCAACATGGGGCACTTTTCCAGTGACCGCACGGTGCATACCTATGCGAAAGATGTCTGGAGCATAAAGCCGTTCGTTCTGTAATACCCTCCTTCGGAATCAAGGGGGTGGGGGGGAGGCTCAGGCCTCCCTCACGTTTTGTTTTGTGTTCATTCAAACCCCGTTTCCCAGACCATGTTCACCGATGCCACCTTCGAAACCAATGCCGCCCCTCGGCTGACCGGCAAGACCCGGCGGGACGAGAACTTCCCCGTCGGGTCGTTTTTGTTGCCGAAAACGATTCGTCCGGTCGTTGCGGCCTTTTACCGCTTCGCCCGTGCGGCCGACGATATTGCCGACGATCCGGGGCTTGATCGCGATACCAAACTGGCCCGGCTTGAAGCCATGGATACGGCGTTGGTGCACGAGGCGTTGTCGGGGCAGGCCGAACCGGCCCGGTGCTTGCGTGAAATCCTGCACCAGGGCGGTTTCACGGTCGATCAGCCGCGGGCGCTGCTGAAGGCCTTCCAGCGCGATGCCATGAACGAGGAGTGCCGGAACTGGGCGGATCTGCTGGACTACTGCCGGCTGTCTGCCAACCCTGTTGGTCGCTTTCTGCTTGAAGTCCATCGCGAAACGGCGCCGGCCGCCATAACGGCCTCGGATGCGCTGTGCACGGCGTTGCAGATTCTGAATCATGTACAGGATTGTCACAAGGATTTCACCGCCCTTGACCGGGTGTATGTGCCCGCCGATCTTTTGGCGGCGGAGGGCCTGGATCGGACCGTTCTTGGGACGCGCAAGGCGCCGCCCGGGCTTTTGCGGGTCTTCGATCATATGTTGAACACGGTGGGGGATCTGCTGGTCACGGCCCGTCCACTGCCGTCCACCCTGGCCTGTCGTGGTTTTCGCACGGAGGCAGGGATGATCGTGCAGCTTGCGGCTCGGCTGCGACAACGATTGTGGCGGCGGGATGTGCTCGCGCGCTTTCGGGGGCTGCGGCGCATCGACTGGGTTCTTGCCGCGGGCGCGGGTCTGACGGCGGGCTTGCAAGGAAAGTGAACCACATGAGCCAGGACCACGGCATCGAACGATTGCTCGCCATCATGGCACGGTTGCGCACTCCCGTGGGGGGGTGCCCGTGGGATATCGAACAAACCTTTGCCAGCATCGTTCCCCATACCATCGAGGAAGCCTATGAGGTGGCCGATGCCATCGAAAAGGGCGACATGATTCTTCTGAAGGAGGAGTTGGGGGATTTGCTGTTGCAGGTGGTGTTCTATGCCCAGATGGCGCGCGAACAGGATCTGTTTGCTTTTGCCGATGTGGCGGAGGCCATCGCAGACAAGCTCATCCGTCGGCATCCCCATGTGTTCGGCGAGGCCAAGGTGGACAGCGCCGAGGCCCAGCTCGTGGTGTGGGAGGCATTGAAGGAAGACGAACGCCGCCGGCACAACACAACGCCGCAGCAGCCGAGTGCCCTTGATGGCATCGCCACCGCGCTGCCCGCCCTGACCCGGGCCGGCAAGCTTGGGCAGCGGGCGGCCCGGGTGGGGTTCGACTGGCCCACAGCCGCGCCGGTGTTCGACAAGATCGCCGAGGAAACGGCGGAGCTGCGCGCGGCCCTTGCCGAAAGAGAGTCCCTCGAACGGGTGGAGGAGGAAATGGGCGATGTCCTGCTTGCTTGCGCCAACCTAGCCCGCACGCTCAAAATCGACCCCGAAACGGCCCTGCGCAAGGCCAACGCCCGATTCGAACACCGGTTCCGCCGCCTCGAGTCGCTGCTCGCGGATGAACCTTCCACCGACCCTGAAACCCTGGATCGTCTTTGGCGGCACGTCAAGGCAAACGAGTAAAAGGAAAAGGAATCACGGGGGGCGTGGGAGGAGACCACGCCTCTCCCCACACTATGATTTTCGTTACAGGGAAGGCCATGCCTCTCCCACCCCCTATCAATTCCTCTCCAACACCGCCACGAAATAACCGTCTGTTCCGTGCTGCGCCGGGGTCAGATGCAGAAAAGGGGACGCCGGATCGAATGGCCAGGGGCCTTCCGTCGATTCGGCCCAGGCGTGGTCGGCGGGAATCAGGCGAAAGGTAGGCGAGTCCATCAGGAAGCGTTCCACCTGTGCCTCGTTTTCCGCGGCCAGCAGTGAGCAGGTGGTATAAACCAGCCGTCCCCCGGGCCGTACCAACCGTTCGGCCCGGGCCAGAATGTCAGCCTGGCGGGTGGTCAATTCCGCACTCTCTTCCGGCCGGAGTCGCCAGCGGGCATCGGGATTGCGGCGCCAGGTACCGGTTCCGGTGCACGGAACATCCGCCAGCACCCGGTCGAACCGCCCCTGCGCCCGTTTGAACCAAGCCGCGGTGCTATCCCCCAGCAGGCGACGGATGACGTTGTGCACTCCTGCCCGACGCAGTCTTTGAGTGGCGCGCTCCATCCTCCCGTGGGAGATATCGCACGCCACCAACCGACCCTTGTTCCCCATGCTGGCGGCCAGAGCCAGAGTCTTGCCGCCGGCGCCGGCGCAATAATCGACGACGGACTCGCCTGGCCGGGCGCCAACCAGCAGCGCGGTGAGCTGGGACCCTTCGTCCTGCACCTCCACGAGTCCTTCACGAAACGGGGCGCACGCGGCCACATTCACCCGGCCTTGCACCCGCAGGCCGAACGGCGCGAAGGGCGTGGGACTCGATTCGATGCCTTCGGCGGCAAGAAGGGCGTGCGCCTGCGCGCGCGTGGTCTTCAAGGTGTTGACCCGCAAGTCCAGCGGGGCTTCCCGGTTCATGGCGGCGAGTTCATGGTCCAGCGCCGGGCCGAAACGGGCCGACAGGGATTCCTCCAGCCACGATGGGCATTCGCCACGCACCCGGCGCGGCATGGCCGAATGGTCCAGGGAGCCGCCCCTCATTTCCGCCAAAAGATCGCGTTCGCCTTGCGTCAACCCGGCCGGTCCATGGGGATCACGACCAAGCCCCGCCAGAGTCTCGATGCTCTGCCCTTCCACCAGCACCAGATAGGCCAGAACGTACCAGCGCATGACGTTGTCGGGGGCGGGCGTAGTGTTGTGGCGGTCACGGCGCGCCGCGGCATGATCCACCCACCATCCCAGCCGTGCCCGGCACCGCAGAATGGCCCAGGCCCTGTCGGCCACGGCACGGCGGTCCTTGGCGCCCATGTAGCGGCGCTCGTGAAAAAACGCGCGAGCCGTGCCATCGGCCGGCCGGGAAGGAGCTGCCATGATCGTGGTCAACAGATCGATCACCGCCTGAACGCGGCCTCCGGGCGTCATGAAGTTTTTTCCAGTGTCATTGAAACAAAGAAACAAAACGTGGGGGAAGCGCGGCCTCCCTCACACCCCCGTGATTCCATTTTCAGAAATTTTCCGGGTGATAGTTGGGGGCTTCGCGGGTGATGGCCACGTCATGCACATGGCTTTCGCGCAAACCCGCCGACGTGACACGGCAGAAGGTGGCGTTCTGGTGCAAATCGGCAAGAGTAGGATTGCCGGTATAGCCCATGGCCGCCTTCAATCCTCCGACAAGCTGATGAATGACCGTCGCGACCGGTCCCTTGAAGGGCACCCGTCCCTCGATCCCCTCCGGCACCAGTTTCAAGCTGTCGGAGACATCCTGTTGGAAATAGCGATCCGCCGAACCCTTGGCCATGGCGCCCAGCGATCCCATGCCACGATACGCTTTGTACGAACGCCCCTGATACAGGAACACCTCGCCCGGGGCTTCCGCCGTGCCGGCAAACAGCGAGCCGATCATGACGCTGTCGCCGCCCGCGGCGATGGCTTTGGCAAGATCGCCCGAGGACTTGATCCCGCCATCGGCGATCACCGGAACGCCATGGCGGCGCGCCATTTCCGCCACTTTCACGATGGCCGTGAACTGTGGCATGCCAACGCCTGCGACGACCCGGGTCGTACAGATGGAGCCTGGCCCGATTCCAACCTTGACCGCATCGACGCCCGCGGCGATCAACGCCTCCGCCGCCGCCGCGGTTGCGATGTTTCCGGCGATCACCTGGGCGTAATTCGACAGGGTTTTGATGTCACGAACCGCCTGGATCACCCCCTGCGAGTGGCCATGGGCCGTATCCACAACGATCACATCGACACCCGCCTCCAGCAAAGCCTTGGCCCGGGCGATGCCATCCTTGCCCGCTCCGGTCGCCGCGCCGACCCGCAGCCGGCCCCGTTCATCCTTGCAGGCGTTCGGGTAGGAGCGGGCTTTTTCCATGTCCTTGACGGTGATGAGGCCGATACAACGATACGCGTCATCGACCACGATCAGCTTTTCGATGCGATGCTGGTGGAACAGGCGGCGCGCCTCGTTGCGGTCGACTCCTTCGCGCACGGTGACGAGTCCCTCTTTCGTCATCAATTCCGACACCGGCTGGTCCATGTCGATCGCGAAACGGACATCGCGGTTGGTCAGGATGCCAACCAGCAGGCCATTGCGTTCGGTGATCGGAACCCCCGAGATGTGATAGCTGACCATCAGGGTCAGGGCTTCGGAGAGGGTCTGGTCGGGGCGCATGGTCACGGGGTTGACCACCATGCCGGCCTCGAACCGCTTGACCTTGCGCACTTCCTCGGCCTGGGCGTCGATGTCGAGATTCTTGTGGATGATCCCGATTCCGCCGGCCTGGGCCATGGCAATGGCCAGGGGATGCTCCGTCACGGTATCCATGGCGGCGGAGACAAGGGGAATGCCAAGTTCGATGGTGCGGGTCAGGCGGGTGCGCGTGTCGGCTTGCGACGGCAGAATGGAGGATTGGTCCGGGACCAGCAAAACATCGTCAAACGCCAGGGCTTCCTTGATTTCCATGCCGCCTCCCGGTCGTGCCGTTTGTTTTCCAGGGAATCGATACTCTATCATTAAACAGGATTATGTGTTGCAACAAGACATGGGGGAAATCTCCCCTTATTTTTTTCAAAGGGGGGAAACCCATTTTTGTTTCCCTGTTGGAAAAGATGGTGCTCCTGACGTTTTCTGCTATAGTTCGGAACCATGAGAACCGCGGGCACGGACTTCACAGAATCGTTATCGGAATCATCATCCGTTCCGCCTCGTTTCTCGGGGCGAGAGCTGGTTTGCGTCCGTGGTGAGCGGAGCGTGTTCGCCCGTTTGTCCTTTGCCTTGAATCCGGGGGGCGCGTTGCTTCTCGTGGGTCCCAATGGCAGCGGCAAGTCGAGTCTGTTGCGTCTTCTGGCGGGACTGTCGCCTCCGGCAGCGGGCGCCGTGTTCCGCAACGGCCGGCGGATCGGTGAGGACATGGAAACCCACATGGCGATGGTCCGTTATGTGGGGCATCTCGATGCCGTCAAATCGGCGTTGCCGGTGGCCGAAAGCGTGATGTTCTGGGGCGGGCTGGTGGGCCTTGACCGGCGGCGGGCGGGCGTGGCGGCGGTGACCGCCATGACCCGTTTTGGTATCGACCGTTTCGCCGACTGGCCGGGCCGGCTGTTGTCGGCCGGGCAGAAGCGGCGGGTCAATCTGGCGCGGCTGCTTCTTGGAACGTCGGACGTGTGGCTTTTGGACGAGCCGACCACGGCCCTTGATCAGGCCTCCGTTGCCATGCTGGGCGCGGTGGTGGCCGAACACCGGGACCGGGGCGGCATGGTGGTTCTCTCCACCCACACCGGAGTTGACCTGCCAGGAGCAGAGCGGCTGGACATGCGTGATTTCACCGTCGATCCCCTGGCGGAGATTCGTGCCCGCCCGGTCGATGGAACCGTTCCATGAGGGCCATCGTTCATGTCATCCGTCGCGACCTGCATCTTGCGTTGCGGCAGGGGGCCGACAGCCTGATGGTTCTTGGGTTCTTCGTGCTGGCGGTGGTGCTGTTTCCCTTTGGAATCGGCCCAGAGCCGCACGTGCTGGAGCGCATCAGCGCCGGCGTGGTGTGGGTGATGGCGCTGCTGGCCGCCCTTTTGTCGCTCGACCGTCTGTTCCAGGGGGATTACGAAGATGGAACCCTGGATCTGCTGGCCCTTGCGCCCGTTCCCTTGACGTGGATCATTCTTGGCAAGGTTGCGGCCCACTGGCTCACGACCGGCTTGCCCTTGCTGGCGGTGGCCCCGCTTTTGGCCATGCTGTTGCAGATGAAGGGGGAGGGCATGGTCTCTCTGATGGCCGCCATGGCCCTTGGCACGCCTGTCTTGAGTCTGATCGGCGCGGTGGGGGCGGCGCTGGTGCTGGGGGCACGGCGGGGGGGCGTGTTGTTGTCATTGTTGGTGCTGCCGCTTTATATTCCGGTCCTGGTGTTTGGCGTGGCGGCGGTGGAGGCGGCGGGCATGGGATTGGATGGCGGAGGATCGTTGCTGATTCTGGGGGCGCTGTTGTGCGCGGCGGTTCCGTTGTGTCCGCTGGCCACGGCGGCGGCCCTGCGGCAGGCCCTGGCGTAGAAGATCATGTCCGGGATGCCCGATCTTCTGGCCCGCATCTGCGCCACCAAGCGCGCGCACATCGTGGATCGCCGGGCGGCCGTGCCCTGGCCGGTTCTGATGGAGCGGGCACACGCGACCCCATCCCCCCGCGGGTTCGCCGCGGCCCTGGAGCGGGCGGTGGCCGTGCGCGGCTTTGGGCTGATCACCGAGATCAAGAAAGCCTCGCCCTCGGCGGGGGTGATCCGCCCCGATTTCGATCCTCCGGCCCTGGCGCGGGCCTATGCCGCGGGCGGCGCCGCTTGTCTTTCCGTTCTGACCGACGGTCCCTATTTCCAGGGGGCGGATGCCTTCGTCACGGAGGCGCGGGCTGTTGTGGAATTACCCATTCTGCGCAAGGACTTCATGCTCGATCCTTATCAAGTGGTTGAAGCACGCGCCATGGGGGCCGATGCCATTCTTCTGATCCTTGCCGCCCTGTCCGATGGCGTGGCCGCCGAACTGGAAGCGGCGGCGGTGGAGTTTGGCCTTGAGGTTCTGGCGGAAGTTCATGACGAGGCGGAACTGGAACGCGCCGTGCGTCTCTCCACCCCCCTGATCGGCGTCAACAACCGCAATCTCAAGACCCTTTCCGTTGATCTTGCGGTGACCGAACGGCTGGCGGCCCTGGTGCCGGCGGATCGGGTGCTGGTGGCCGAAAGCGGCATCAGCCGGCCGGCGGATCTGGCCCGGCTGGCCACGGTCGGCGCTCGCCGCTTCCTGATCGGTGAGTCCCTGATGCGCCAGGCCGATGTGGCCGCGGCCACCCGTTTGCTCCTTGCACCTGATGTTCCCTAGTCGATGGATTTGAATCATGACCGATGTCCTGACCCATTTCGATGCCCAGGGCAACGCCGTGATGGTGGACGTGACGGCCAAGGCCGTGACGGAACGCACGGCGACCGCCACGGGATCGGTGGTGATGGACCCCGAAACCCTGCGCCGCATCATGGATCGTGCCATCGGCAAGGGGGACGTTCTGGCGGTGGCGCGCCTAGCGGGCATCATGGCGGCCAAGCGTACCGCCGATCTCGTTCCCTTGTGTCATCCTTTGCCGTTGACCGCGGTGGCGGTTGACTTGGCCTGCGTCCCCGACCGCAACGCCGTTGATATCACCGCGACCGTTCGTCTGTCGGGACGCACCGGGGTCGAGATGGAGGCGCTGACCGCCGTCAGTGTCGCCGCCCTGACCGTTTATGACATGTGCAAGGCGATCGATCGCGGCATGCGGCTGACCGACATCCGACTTTTGCACAAAAGCGGCGGAAAATCGGGAACCTACGAAGGCATATGACGGGGCACTTCCAAACCCCCCCTCCCATTGAGGGGGAAAAAAGGTTTTGAGAAGTGCCCGACGGAAACAGAAAACCGCGATTCTGGAAAGAAGGAATAGCCTGGTTGACATCCCCCGGCAGAAGGAGGATAGTCTGCCCTTTTCCGTCGGACGAAATGGACACACGCGGCACACACAGCAACGATAGGCGACTGTCATGGAGGTCAATACCGTGAATTCGGCCGTAATGCCAACTTATACACGGTCCGATCTTGCCTTTGTACGGGGGGAGGGGGCCTATCTGTATGATGCCGAGGGCCAGCATTATCTAGATTTCTGTTCGGGCGTTGCCGTCAATGCCCTGGGGCATGCGCATCCGCATCTTGTGCATGTCTTGAAAGAACAGGCCGAAAAGTTGTGGCACTGTTCGAATCTGTACCGCATCCCCGAACAGGAGCGCCTGGCCGAACGGCTGGTGGCCGCAAGCTTCGCCGACACGGCCTTCTTCTGCAATTCGGGCGCCGAAGCCGTGGAATGCGCGCTGAAAATGGCGCGCAAATATCACGATGCGGTCGGTCAGCCGGAACGTTACCGCGTTGTGGTGATGAACAATGCGTTCCATGGTCGCACGCTCGCAACCGTTTCCGCGGGGGGGCAGGAAAAGCACACCAAGGGATTCGAACCGCTGGTGGAGGGATTTGACCGGGTGCCGTTCGGGGATCTGGATGCCGCGCGGGCCGTCATCGGTCCGCAAACCGCCGCCATTCTGGTGGAGCCTGTCCAGGGCGAGGGCGGGGTACGGGTTGCTCCCTCCGGCTATCTGCCGGGGTTGCGCGCCCTGGCCGATGCCCATGGCCTGCTTCTTATTTTCGACGAGGTGCAAACCGGGCTGTGCCGCACCGGGTGCCTGTTCGCTCATGAATGGTTCGACGTCGTGCCCGACATCATGGCCCTGGCCAAGGGGCTGGGGGGTGGTTTTCCGGTGGGCTGCTGCCTTGCGACGGCGCGGGCGGCGCAGGGCATGACGGCGGGCACCCATGCCTCGACCTTCGGCGGCAATCCGCTCGCCATGGCGGTCGGCAACGCCACGCTGGACGTGCTGCTGGCCGAAGGGTTCCTGCGTGCCATTCATCACACGAGCCGGCTTCTGCATGCCGCGTTGGAGGAGGTGATCCATCTCTATCCAACCGTTCTGGCCGAGGTGCGGGGGCTTGGGCTGCTGTTCGGTCTGCGGTGCATCGTGCCGAACACCACCTTTGTCACGGCCTTGCAGAAGGCCGGCCTTTTGACCGTGGCGGCGGGTGACAACGTGGTGCGGCTGCTGCCCCCCCTGGTGATCGGTGAAAACGAAATCGAGGAAGCCCTTGATATCCTTGATCGAACCTGCCAACAGTTGGCGCGTGGACATGACGGCGTCGCATAAGCCTTTGCGGCAGACGGCCCGTCATTTTCTTGATCTGGACCAGTTCGACACAGGTATTCTGCGTCGTGTCCTTGACCTTGGCCATGCGTGCCGCCGGGGGGAGGACGTGGGCGGAACACGCCAGCCGCTCGCCGGGTGCACCCTTGCCCTGCTGTTCGAAAAGCCCTCGACCCGCACGCGGGTTTCGTTCGAGGTGGGCATGCGCCAGCTCGGCGGCGATGTGGTGGTCCTGGACCGTGACGCCATCCAGCTCAGCCGGGGCGAGACCCTCGCCGATACCGCCCGGGTGTTGTCACGCTATGTCGATGCCATCATGTTGCGGGCCGGTCCGGCCACGCATTTACACGAGATGGCCCACTATGCCAGTGTGCCGGTCATCAACGGCCTGACCCACGATTCCCATCCCTGCCAGGTCATGGCCGATCTTCTGACCTTTGAACACCATCGCGGTTCCCTGGCCGGGGGGGTCGTGGCGTGGTGCGGGGATGGCAATAACGTTGCGGCAAGCTGGATTCAGGCGGCGCCCCATTTCGGGTTTCGGATGCGTCTTGCCTGCCCGGAGGTTTTGCGGCCAAGGGAGGAAGTGGTTGCATGGGCGCGGCTGCACGGCGCCGACATCACCGTGACGACCGACCCGCGGGAGGCGGTGCGGGGGGCTGATTGCGTGGTGACCGATACCTGGTCTTCCATGGGGCTTGAAAACGAAAGCCGGCCCGAATTGTTGCGGCCCTATCAGGTGAACGCCGGCCTGATGGCCCTTGCCCATCCACAGGCTTTGTTCATGCATTGCCTTCCCGCCCACCGGGGGGAGGAGGTGACCGACGAGGTGATCGACGGTCCACAATCGGTGGTGTGGGACGAGGCGGAAAACCGATTGCACGTTCAAAAGGGCATTCTGGTCTGGTGCCTGCGGCGGGCATCCTGAGGCGCAGAAAACTTAAAGGAGTGCTGTGGTACCAGCACGCAGTTTCTATCGTGCGCGGGATCGCCTTTCACTAGGAAATCGGAGCGAATTTATCGTTGAAAATGAAGGGGTTGGAGGCCAGCTTGCCGAAATGGTACCCCTGGCCGAGGTCCACGCCGCATTCCAAGGCCTTGTCGGCCATGGCTTTGTCTTCGATCATTTCGGCCACCGTTTCGATTCGCATGTCCCGGCACATGTGGGCCATCACGGCCAGAACCTCGCTGCCCTTGGGGGAGGAGACGGCGCGTTTGACCACCGGACCGTCGAACTTCACCACATCCACATCAAGCATGTGCAGGTAATCGATGCTGGCCGCGCCGGCCCCGAAATCATCGATGCACACCGTAAATCCCTTGTTGCGGAACATCTGGAGGCTTTTATTGACATCGGACAGGCGTTCGATCTTGGCCGATTCGGTAATTTCCAGCATCAGGCGATCCTTCATATTGATATCGGTAGAAAGAAGCTGATACAATTTATGGGTAAAGTTGTAATTGGCAATGGAAGCCCCTGAAACGTTGACGGCCACGGGCGGCAGATAACGGCGCTTGTGGGCATCGATTCGTGTCAGGTCGTTGATGGACTGGATCACCTTCATGATGATGGCGATGTCAAGATCGCGGATCAAATCCGCCTCCTCGGCCAGGCTGATGAGCTGATAGGGGGAGGCCCCGGCAAAGGTGTCCCGGAAACGGGTCAGGGCCTCGAAATGGTGGACCAGACCATCCCTCAGACCGCAGATGGGCATGAACACGATGTCGAAGGACTGGTTCTTGCTGATCTGGCGGATATAGGTGATGTGGTCGAATGCCTGGGCCATCATGCTGGGCAACGCTTCCGACAGATTCCGGGCTTTCATGAACCCGCCGGTGCTGCTGAACTGCTGGATGGTATGGGCCAGCGCTTTGGCCACCTGTTCGGGGGTGATGTCTCCCGCCTCGGTGTCAAGGGTCATGACGGAGGGCTGGATTTTCGCACCCTCCGGGCTGGCCGTTTCAACGGCCTGTTCGATGTTCCTAGCGATGGCCTCGCCGCTCACGTCTTTGCTGTGCAGAAAACCGAAGGTATCGGCATTCATCCGTCCCGCCACGTCACCGTCGATCGAGGCCGCCTTCAGGGACTGACCGATGCTGCCCAACACCTTGGAACGCTGGGCCGCGTCCATCTTGTGGGTGAGATCCTCAAGCCCGGCGATCTTGACAAGCGTGACCTGCGGCTGTTCGCCGACCCGCGCGAAGGCGGTTGCCACGGTGGCGGCGGTCGCGGTGAAGGAGGTTTTGTCAAGAAGGCCCGTTTCCCGGTCGGTCTTGGATTCTACCTTGACGGGTGGTCCGATGGGGCGGGGAGAGAGTTTCAGGCCAAGATAAAAATTGTCGCTGTAATCGGGGACCTGGTAGCCGGAAACGGCCGTTCGGGTTTCCTTGCCCTGGACGTTGATGACGTGAACCAGAAGATCGTCGATCTTGCCGTGCTGGCGCGCTTTTTCCAGGATATCGTTCATCAGGCTACGATCGGCGGAGGCCACCAGATCCAAAAGCGACCGACCCACCATTTCCTGCGGCTTGGCACCAAAGCACGCCGACGTCGCCCCGGCCATGAACA
>WOUV01000229.1 GCA_009773045.1 Rhodospirillaceae bacterium
CCGGGGAACACCCGGGGGAACGCCACGGCGAGCATGGCAACAAGGATCATCGCAACAACGCTAAGCTGGGCCAGCCGCATCGCAAGCGCCGCCGCCGCGGCGGCGGGCAGGGCAGGCCGCAGGGCCAGAACGCCGCGTGATGACAACCATAATATCGGGATATGGTCCTGTCCGGTGTCCGCCGTTCTAGATACAGGACCATCCTCACCTCGATGATCGGAAACAACCCAGTAGGTACGTAGCATGAAGATTGGGACAAGCACCATCACCGCCGCCGCGATCGACCTCATGCTCGCCACGACAGGCGCGCGGGCGGAATTGCCAGGGCCAATGGACCCTGACGGGGCGCCTCAGTCAATGCCCACTGGCAGTGCGGGCTTAAATGTGGCATGGACATGGCTTGCTACCGGGCCTGCCTGGCCGAGTTCAAAGACTGAAAGCGGGCCACGTCTATTGCGCCCGCATCAGCCAGTCGCCAAGGCTTGGAACCAGACAGGAGGGGGTGCACGTTCCCATGAAGAAACTACCTGTCTGCGCAACCGATCAAGGGGTGGGGCAGTTTCATAACCCCGGCTCCAGCGGCCAAGCCCGCCCCGCCCGTGATTCGGTCGGCGTGGATGGGGTGAATTCCCCTGATAGCTCCCGCCATTGACAGGCCGTGCTATATAGCATATATAGCAAACATGACAAATACACAGACCATCACCGCCGCGCTGCGGGCCATCCGCGCCAACCTCGACCTCACGCAGAAACAGCTTGCCGAGAGGCTGGGGGTTTCCTTCGCTACCGTCAATCGCTGGGAAGGCGGATCGAACCTGCCGCAGAAGGCGGCGCGGGAAACCATCGCCGCCCTGGCCGCCGAGGCGGGAATCGACCTGGACAATCCTACCATAGAATCGGCGGAGGCGGCATCGCAAGTGACAAGTCGGCGGCGCGGCGGCAAGTCGGCGGCTCCCTCCACCAAGCCCATGGAACAGATGCTGTGGGACGCGGCCTGCTCCATCCGGGGCGAGAAGGACGCGGCCAAGTTCAAGGACTACCTGTTGCCGCTGCTGTTCCTCAAGCGCCTGTCGGACGTGTTCGATGACGAACTCGGGCGTCTGGCCGAGGAATACGGCGACCGCACCACCGCTCTGGAGATCGCCGAAAGGGATCACAACCTGTTGCGCTTCTACCTGCCGCACGAGGCGCGCTGGGCCATCGTCAGCGGGCGCGAGGCCTACGAATGGCCCATCGATGACAGGGGCCGCAACACCCGCCCCAGGGATATCGGGGAGCATCTCACTAAGGCGGTGCGCGCCGTTGTGCGGCAGAACCCCTCACTCTCCGGCGTCATCGACGTAGTGGATTTCGCCGCCGAGCGCAATGGCGAGCGCGAGATCAACCCAGCCAAGCTCGCCGCCGTGGTCGAGACCTTCTCCGATCCGCGCTACCGTCTTGGACTCGGCGATGTGCAGCCGGATTTCCTGGGCCGCGCCTATGAATACCTGCTGCGGAAATTCGCGGAAGGCTCAGGCCAGAGCGCCGGCGAGTTCTTCACCCCCACCGAGGTCGGATTTCTGATGGCGCACATCCTGCGTCCCAGGCCCGGCGAGGAATGCCATGATTACGCCTGCGGTTCGGCCGGGTTGCTGGTCAAGCTGCAACTGGTGGCCCGTGAACGCGATCCCACCAGCAAGGTGCTGCTGAGACTGACCGGGCAGGAATTGCAGGCGGAAAGTTACGCCATCGCTAGTATGAACACCGTCATCCACGACATGAATGTGGAAATTGCCCGCGGCGACACCATGACCAATCCCAAGTTCAGGATGCCGAACGGCGGAATCCGCACCCACGACATCGTGGTCGCTAACCCGATGTGGAACCAGCCGTTTAACCCGGATGTTTTCGCCGATGATCCGTTCGACCGCTTCCGCTTGGCTGGCGGCATTACCACCGGCAAGGGGGACTGGGCTTGGCTTCAGCACACGCTGGCCTGTCTCAATGATCGCGGACGGGCGGCGGTGGTGCTGGATACCGGCGCGGTGACGCGCGGATCGGGCAGCAAGAACGAGGACAAGGAGCGCGCCATCCACAAGTGGTTCGTCGATCGTGACCTGATCGACGGCGTGATCCTGCTGCCCGACAACCTGTTCTACAACACCACCGCCGCCGGGGTGATCGTGGTGCTGGCCAAGAAGAAACCCGCTGCCCGCGCGGGCAAAATCGTGCTGCTCAACGCCAGCCGGCGGGTGGCCAAGGGGCGGCCCAAAAACTATATCCCCGAGGACGCCATCCGCCCCCTGGCGGCGGCGTATCTGAAAGGCGAGCCGGTCGAGGGCGAGATCGCCGTCATCACCCGCCAGCAGGCGGAGGAGGCCGACTACAACCTCAGCCCGTCCGATCAAGGATTTAGTCACAGAGTTGCTTCGGCTTGACGAGCAAACCCGCGAGATCGACGCATCACTTGCCAAAATGCTGGTGCGACTGTGATCAGCGCGGCCTGGAAACAACGCCCCATCGGCGAGCTTTTTGATATCGGCGCGGGCAAAACAATGTCGTCCGCCGCGCGCGAGGGGGCACAGAAGACACCGTTTCTGCGCACATCCAACGTGCTGTGGGACGAGATCGACATCAGCACAGTCGATGAGATGGCGATACCGCCGCATGAACTGGCGGGAAAACTGGTTGAACTGGGAGATCTTCTTGTTTGCGAGGGTGGCGAAATTGGTCGTGCCGCGATCTGGAACGGTGAGATCGATCCCATGTCGTTTCAGAATCATCTGCATCGGCTTCGACCGTTGGCCGATGATGTCGAACCTCGCTTTTATGTCTACTTCCTCTATTCGGCATTCACGCAAATGGGCATCTTCGAGGGTGTGGGGAACAAGACCACTATTCCCAATCTGTCTCGGAATCGGCTTGCTGCGCTTGAAATCCCGCACCCTGATCTCGATGAGCAACGTGATATTACGCGCGCATTGTCCCATGTCCGCGATGCCATAAAACTGCACGACCGGAGTACAGAAACCGCCCACTCCCTCAAGCGCGCGGCGATGCGGACATTGTTCACGCGTGGGCTGAAGGGCGAGGCGCAGAAGGACACCGAAATCGGCCTGGTGCCGGAAAGTTGGGAGGTCAGCACCCTTGGAGGGGTGAGTAACATCGAACGAGGACGGTTCCTTCACCGTCCTCGCAACGAGCCGCGCTTCTACGGTGGCGATACGCCGTTCGTCCAAACCGGAGATGTCGTCCGCTCTGGCGGGCGCATTCGAGAGTTTACGCAGTCGCTCAATGCAGATGGCGTTGCCATTAGTCGCGTTTTTCCAGATGGCACAATCCTGATCACCATCGCTGCTAATATCGGGTACACAGGCATACTTCAGTTCGACAGCGCCTGTCCGGATAGCCTCGTCGCCATCACTCCCAACGAGAAAGTCACCGCTGAGTTTCTTGAGTATTGGCTGCAAACACAGCAACCGGATATGGATCGATTCGCGTCAAATGGAACACAAAAGAACATCAATATCCAGTTCTTGCTACCTTGGCCTGTCGTCGTTCCGTCCCTTGACGAGCAGCAGGAGATCGTCGCCATCCTCGACGCCATCGACCGCAAGATCGACCTGCACAGCAAGAAGCGCGCTGTGCTGGACGAACTCTTCAAGGCCCTGCTGCACAAGCTGATGACCGGCGAAATCCGCATCAGTGACCTCGACCTCTCGGCCCTGGCACCCGCCAGATCAGCGGAGGCGGTGGCATGATGAACTGCGCCTACATCTTCCTGGACGAAGCGGGCAATCTGGATTTCAGCCCGACCGGCAGCAACATTTTCGTGCTGACCAGCGTCGGCATGCGCCGTCCGTTCCCTGGGTTCGAGGCGCTGGACGCCTACAAGCACGACTATCTGGAATACGGCCTGAACACCGAATATTTCCACTGCGCCGACGACAACAGCCATGTGCGGGGCCGGGTATTCGACCTGATCACCACCCATCTGGACGGCATGCGCATCGACAGCCTGATCGTGGAAAAGCGCAAAACCGGCCCGGCGCTTCAGGAGGACAAGCGCTTTTATCCCGAGATGCTGGGCTACCTGCTGAAATACGTGCTGCCGATAGAACTGGCCGCTGGCGCCGAGGAGGTCATCGTCATCACCGACACCATTCCGGTGAACAAGAAGCGGCATGCCATCGAAAAAGGCGTCAAGCAGGCCTTGGCCAAGATGCTGCCCATGGGCATGAAGTACCGCGTCCTGCACCATGGATCCCGTTCCCATTACGGGCTTCAAATCGCGGATTACCGCTGCTGGGCGGTGTACCGCAAGCTGCAAACGGGCGAAACAGCCCACTTCGACCGGATCAAGCCGGCCTTGCGTAGCGAGTTCGACATCTTCCGCACCGGGACGAGGTACTACTACTGATGAAAGCTACCGTCCGGAAATGCGACCTCCCCGACTACTCCGTTTCCGGAGAGAGCCCCCTTAGGCTCTTGTCATCGGGGAGGGACCTTTGAAGATTACAATACCATTCCACCGCGCCGCCGTCCAGGGGGCAAAATAGAAACGGGCGCCCCCGGTTTCACCGGACGACGCCCGCCGATCGGGAATGCCCGATCCTGGTCGAGCCATGCCATGGGAACGGGCGCTTTGCAAGCTCGCCAAAATGAACGGGGCCAGCCCCCGCTACGCAGTGACCAGCCCACGGCCCCATGGTGGCCACCGGAACGGTTGATGTCAATACCGAGAGGCGGCCATGACCACGCTTAAAATCAGCGAGGCGGACACGGTGCAGTTGGACACCTCCGGAAACTGGCGCCGTGCAGCGATTCGTGATTCTCTCTTTTGTGGTGACGTGCTAGGGGGCTGGGCATGAAGGGGCAGGTCGGTTTTTG
>WOUV01000230.1 GCA_009773045.1 Rhodospirillaceae bacterium
CCTTGGGGCGCTGATGGTGGCAGGCGCCATAATCGTTTCCCGGCAAATCCCAAAACCAAAACCCCCCGCGTAAGGCAATGAGCGTGCCGGATGTCCTCTAAATCAAGTCCCCGGGCCTTTCCTCGCGCGGACGTGAAGGAGAAGTGCCCGAAGGGGCGGGCGGGAGGCCCGCAAACCGTGGCGGGCGGAAGACCGCCCACCTGCTCAGGAAACGGAACAAGACTATCACGGGGAAAGGCTCGTGAGCGGGAACAGCGGACCAGCCTCGACACGCCGCAGGATTTCCTCCGCCGGCAGCGGCGGACAGATCAGGAATCCTTGCGCCTCGTCACATCTGCACGCTCGCACCTGTTCCAGCTCCCGCCCTGTTTCCACCCCCTTGGCGATCACGGGCAGGCCCAGGCTGTGACTCATCCCGACGATGGCGTTGAGAGGCGCGAGTGCCTCGGCATCCTGTTCTAGTTCCCGTACATAACGCGAGTCGACCTTGACCGACCGAATCGGAAAACGGCGCAGGTTGTGCAGAGAGGTCACGCCGCTGCCAAAATCGTCCACCACCAGCCCGATCCCCATTTCCCGCAGCTCCCACAGGGTCGCAACGCAGCTTTCCGTATCGTGTACCAGCATGTCCTCGCTGATCTCAAACTCGAGTCGATGCGGATCGGCGCCCGTTTTGGCTAGAATCGCCCGCACGGCCGCAAGAAAGCGCGGGTGACGCATCTGGCGATCCGACAGGTTGATCGACATCCGGAGGGCGGCCAGGCGCCATGCGACCTGTTGGAGACACACTTCCTCCACCAGCCAAAGCCCCAAATCTTCCATCCGACCGGCTTCCTCGATGGCGGGAATGAAGCGGGACGGCAGCACGGTTCCCAGAGTCACGCTTTTCCAGCGCATCAATGCCTCGACGGCGGTCACCTGCCCGTTGTGGGCCTCGATGCTCGGTTGATAATAGATATGAAACTTACCGCGCGCGATGGTGGCATCAAGCTCATGCCAAAGAACGATACGATCCTGCGCCTCGGCGTTCAATTCGGAATTATAGAAACAACACCCCCCTTCTTCCGCCCGGGAGACGGCTTCCTCGGCCTCGCACAACAGGGAATCGGTGTCGGGGGCGTCGTCGGGATACAAGGCGATGCCCAGCCGTGCCCGCACCGGCATTTCCGACTCGGCCTCCTCCCCCGGAAAGAAGGGACGCGCCAGCGCCTTCAGCACCCGTTGTCCCACGATTCCGGCGTTGTGGGGAACGCCCAGATTGGGCATCACAAGGGCGAACCGGTTGTCCTTAAGGCGCGCCACGGTGTCATACGGACGCATGCCCAGCGTGAGCCGTTCCGCCACCTCCCGAATCACCCGCACCACCGCTTCCGCCCCCCGAGTCGCCTCGATGGCGGCAAGGCCGTCGATGGCGACGGAAACAAGCCCCACGCGCTGGCCGCTGCGGGTCGCCTCCCAAACCGTCTGGGCCAGACGGTCGAGAAACAGCATGTGGTTGGGCAGGCCGGTCAGGGAATCGTACCCGGCCCGGGAGGGATGACGGCGGGCATGGTCCTCGCCCGCGCCCTCGCCCGCGAGACGATCGTTCAGCAGCACAAGATAGCCATACGAACGGCGCTCTTCGTCACGCAAGACGACAGCGGTCACGTGCACCGGGATATCGTCGCCGTCACGCCGACGCAGCCAGGTGTCCTGCCGCCAGCGCCCGTCCTCCTCATCCAACACACGCCACATGTCGCCACTGTCGCCTCCGCCCAGCAAAAGCCGGGGTTCGACCCCTTGTAAGGCGTCGTTGGACCAGCCGCTCATGGTTTCGAAGGCCGGATTGGCCGCCATCACCCGCCGGTCGGCCTCGCAAACGATCACGCCATCGTGAACCGTTTCGAACAGCACCACATCCAACCGGATGTCTTCCACCCCCCGTTCGGACGCCGCGCGAACGACGGCGATTTTGAAAGGGGATAGATTTTCCTCGGCCAGGGGCACACGGGCAAGGACCAGTTCGACCGGAAAGCGCGCACCCTTGGCATGAGGGGCCGATGTTTCAACCACCACGCCCTCGGGCAGATCCTGGAATGCCGGCAGCGAGTCGGTCACGGCGTGGCCGATGGCCTCCCGCCGCCGCCAGCCGAACAGCCGTTCCCCCGCCTGGTTGCAGAAGCGAATCGTTCCCGCCGCGTCTGTCGCCACAACCCCCTCGGCCAGGGCCTCCAGCAGCCGCTCCGAATCGCTCCCCCCGCCGGGACACGGCCGCGATGGCGCGCAAGGACGGCCCAAGATCGCGCGCCCGGACGAGAAACGTCCCAGCACTTTCGCGACCCGCACGGGCCTCGATCTCGGCAAACAAGGGCCGGCCGTCCGCGCGCCGCAGCATGACCGGCACGGGCGGTGTTTCAAGGGCGCAGGCCTCAAGATCGGCGATGCCCGCGTAATCCGGGTGCAACAGGGTAGAGAAGGGCCGTCCCAGCACCGTCTTGTCGTCTTCTCCCAACATGCCAGCCCCGGCGGGATTGATATAGGCGATCCGTCCGCCCCGGCAGACACAGACCAACTCGCCCACCAGATCCACCAGTTCCCGGCCCCAATCAAAGATCGGGAATGCCTCTGTCACGTCAGAGCCGAACAATCCTTTTTTCCACTCCAGGAATCAGATGGCGGGTTTCTTTGGTTCATACGGATGCATTAAGGCGACAAAGCGGGCGTCCATGGACTGGAGCCACTGAAGAGCCACGGACAACTGCCCTTCTATGCGCGCGATGGCCTTCCCCTGTTCCTGAATGGCTTTTGTCTGTTCCTGAAGGACCATCCCATGCTCTCCAAGAATCTTCCTCTGTTCCTGGAGATCCTTCCTTTGTTCCTGCTGTGCCGCAATCACTAAATCAAGCTTGGCGATAATTTCCGGATAACGATCGGACATGATGCCCTCCTTGTTTCCACGCGCTCCCTCATGAGTGCACTTCAGAATATCCCAATTCTTGGGGTCCGTCACATCTTGTCAAGTCTTGTCAAGCCGTGCCTCCCCCCGCGCGCGCTTTGCGCTTCCGTTCGTGGGGATCAAGGAAGCGCTTGCGCAAACGAAGGCTTTTCGGGGTCACCTCCACCAGTTCGTCCTCCGTGATATAGGCCAGCGCCTCCTCCAGCGACATGCGGCGTGGCGGCGTC
>WOUV01000018.1 GCA_009773045.1 Rhodospirillaceae bacterium
CGTAATGGCCGCCGTCAGCGAGGTCTTGCCGTGGTCAACATGGCCAATCGTGCCCACGTTGCAATGCGGTTTCTTGCGTTCAAATTTTTCCTTGGCCATGTCTGCAACCTTCTGTTCAACGCGATCAAAACCCAGGGATTTGAAAAAAACCACCCCGCGACTCTAACGCCGTATCTGTCCGCTTTGGACGCAACCCCACACGTTCCCCCACACGTGTCCCCACACGTGTCACCCAGCCTGAACAAACCCGAGCCGCCACATCCACGCGAAACTTACCCCCGCCGTGGGGTTCATACACGGCTCACACCGCCTGCGCGACACCCGGAAGACCCTTGACAGGACGCGCGCGTCCTGTTCTTTCCGCTCCGTCATCCGCAGGGTTTTTGGAGCGGGTGAGGGGAATCGAACCCCCGTCGTAAGCTTGGAAGGCTTCTGCTCTACCATTGAGCTACACCCGCCGATTCCCGTGCCGCGCACCGTGCCCTCGGTTTGGTGGTCTTAAATTTGGTGGAGGGGGTTGGATTCGAACCAACGTAGGCATCAGCCAACGGATTTACAGTCCGTCCCCTTTAACCCCTCGGGCACCCCTCCTCCAGTCTTTCGTGGTCTTTCGCCCTCTCTCCCGCTCAAGGCTTTGCGCGCGTGGCGCACGGCCGTTTCACAGCACTTCGCGAGGCGACAAAATCCCATTCTCAGGAGCATCGGACTATTCGAAAACGGCCCCTCCTGTCAATGGGAAAAATCACATTTCAAGACAGGACGATACCATCCTCTCTTCCCCTGAGGGTGCGATCTTTATTTGTTCCGGGATTCATTCCAACCGTTGCCGTAACGCCACCGTGTTTTCCCACACAGGCCATTTGCAGGCAAACCCATCTTCCATGGAGGCTTATCTTTCATATAGGATGGCCCATGCACCGACGCAAGATAGGATGGCCCATGCACCGACGCAAGAGTTCTCTCGTCACACGCAACGACAAACGCCCGTCCACTCCGTGCGCCGAACAGACGCTTTGGATTTCTGGACGCCACGCGAGTCTTGCCGCCCTGGCCAATCCTGACCGGCTCTGCCGGCGGGTGCTGGTCACACCGGCCGGCGCTGCCGAGGTATCCGGCGTCATGGCCGGACTGCGGGCAGAGGGGCGGGTTCTGCCCGAACCGGAGGTGGTGGCGCGGGCCGTGATCGATGCTGTTGCTCCGGAGGCGGTGCATCAGGGCGTGGCGGTGCAGGTCACCCCCTTGGCCCCGCTCTCCCTTGAGGCGGTCCTGGATCGGGCTTTGACACGGGCGGTGATCGTCGTGCTGGATCAGATCACCGATCCTCACAATGTGGGCGCGATTCTGCGGTCCGCGGCGGCCTTTGGTGCCCTGGCCGTCGTGATGCAGGATCGCCACGTGCCGCCGGAAACCGCGGCCCTGGCCAAGGCGGCTTCGGGGGGGTTGGAAAGCGTGCCGATGGCGCGCGTCGTCAATCTGACCCGGGCCATCGGGAGCCTCAAAACGGCCGGTTTCTGGGCTATCGGGCTTGACGCCGCGGCGCCCCTTTCCCTGGCGCGGGTCGACCGCGCGGACCGCATCGCCCTGGTTCTGGGGTCGGAAGGACAGGGCCTGCGCCGTCTGGTGCGGGCAGAGTGCGACAGCCTTGCCTCCTTGCCCATGACGGGGGCGGTGGAAAGCCTCAACGTTTCCAACGCCGCGGCGGTGGCCTTGTATGAACTGGTGCGCACCCCTCCCGATTCTCCGCATCACCTTGCGGGCACGGGAACGCCCCTTATATAGGGGGCGGCCCCCGGCAGGCGTGCGGAGCACGCCTGCCTAGGACCCTGCCAAGGCGATTCGGAGACCAAAACCCATGGACGTTGAAAAATACACCGATCGCAGCAAGGGATTCATCCAGTCGGCCCAGACGCTGGCCCTGCGGCGTGATCATCAGCGTTTCACGCCCGAACATCTTTTGAAGGTTCTGCTGGACGACACGGAAGGCCTTGCCGCCACCCTGATCGCCGCCGCCGGGGGAAACTCTCGTCGGGCGCTTGCGGCAGTTGAATCCGCGCTTGACAAGATGCCGCGCGTGCAGGGGGGAGGGGCAGGGGCCTTGTACCTGACCCCTGAAATCGCCCGCGTGTTCGATCAGGCGGAAAAAATCGCAACGAAGGCAGGCGATTCGTTCGTCACCGTTGAAACGCTGCTGCTGGCCTTGTCCCTGGCCGCCGGCACCGCGTGCCACAGCCTTCTCGCCGAATGCGGAGTCACCCCGCAAACGCTCAATCAGGCCATCACCCAGATGCGCAAGGGACGCCCCGCGCACAGTGCTTCCGCCGAGGATACCTATGATGCCTTGAAAAAATACGCCCGCGATCTGACCGCGGCCGCCCGCGAGGGCAAATTGGACCCGATGGTGGGGCGGGACGAGGAAATCCGGCGCACGATCCAGGTCATCTCCCGCCGCACCAAGAACAACCCGGTGCTGATCGGCGAGCCTGGAGTTGGCAAGACCGCCATCGTCGAGGGGCTGGCCTTGCGCATCGTCAACGGCGACGTGCCGGAAAGCCTGAAGCACAAAAAACTCATGGCCCTTGACCTGGGCGCCCTGGTCGCGGGCGCCAAGTTCCGCGGCGAGTTCGAGGAACGCCTGAAAGCCGTATTGAACGAAGTGACCGCCGCGGCGGGCGATATCGTTCTGTTCATCGACGAAATGCACACCCTTGTGGGCGCAGGCCGGGCGGAAGGGTCCATGGATGCCTCCAACCTGCTGAAACCGGCCCTCGCCCGTGGCGATTTGCACTGTGTTGGCGCGACAACTCTGGATGAGTACCGCAAGCACGTCGAAAAAGACGCCGCCCTCGCCCGTCGCTTCCAGCCCGTGTTCGTGGGAGAGCCGACGGTCGAGGATACCATTTCAATCCTGCGTGGTATCAAAGAAAAGTACGAATTGCACCACGGTGTGCGCATTTCCGACAGCGCCCTTGTGGCCGCGGCCACGCTTTCCGGTCGCTACATCACCGACCGCTTCCTGCCCGACAAGGCCATCGACCTCATGGACGAGGCGGCAAGCCGTTTGCGCATGGAGGTGGATTCCAAGCCCGAGGCGCTGGATGAACTGGACCGGCGCATCGTCCAGATGAAAATCGAGCGGGAGGCGTTGAAAAAGGAAACCGATGCGGGCGCCCGGGAGCGCCTGGTGCGGCTTGAGGACGAACTCGTGAACCTGGAACGGGAATCGGCGGACCTGAATCAGGCCTGGAAGGCCGAAAAGGACAAGCTCGCCGACACCACCAAGGTCAAGGAACGCCTGGACCAGGCGCGAACGGAAATGGACATCGCCCTGCGCACGGGCGATCTCCAGCGGGCCTCCGAACTGCGCTATGGCGTGATCCCCGATCTGGAACACGCACTGAACGCGGTGGAAGAGCACGATGGCCGCAGAATCTTGAATGAAATGGTGACCCCGGAACACATCGCGGGCGTCGTGTCCCGCTGGACCGGCATTCCCGTCGATCGCATGCTGGCGGGGGAACGGGAAAAGCTCGTGCATATGGAAGAGCGAATCGGCGCCCGGGTGGTGGGGCAGGAGGAAGCGGTGCGCGCCATCGCCCACGCCGTGCGACGGGGCCGGGCCGGCCTTGGCGATCCGAACCGGCCGCTGGGGTCGTTCCTGTTCCTGGGACCGACCGGGGTTGGCAAGACCGAACTGACGAAAGCGCTGGCCGAATTTCTGTTCGACGACGAAAACGCCATGGTCCGCATCGACATGTCCGAATACATGGAAAAGCATGCCGTCGCCCGCCTGATCGGCGCGCCGCCGGGCTATGTGGGCTATGAGGAAGGGGGCGGCCTGACGGAGGCGGTGCGGCGGCGCCCCTATCAGGTCGTGCTGTTCGATGAAGTGGAAAAGGCCCATCCGGATGTGTTCAATGTGCTGTTGCAGGTGCTCGACGATGGCCGCCTGACCGATGGCCAGGGACGGCGGGTGGATTTTCGCAACACCCTGATCGTGCTGACCTCCAATCTCGGCGCCGATATTCTGGCCGGCACGCCGGCGGGGCAGGATTCAACGGTGGTGCGCGATGCGGTCATGGCCCTCGTGCGGGAGGCGTTCCGGCCCGAGTTCCTGAACCGCCTTGACGAGATCCTGCTGTTCCATCGCCTGAGTCGCTTGAGCGGTTGGAGAGACGGGTGAAAGCGCGTGGTATCACGCTTGAGGTGAACGATGCCGCTCGCGTCTGGTTGGCCGACATCGGGTATGATCCGGTTTATGGGGCGCGTCCCTTGAAGCGGGTGATTCAGCGTACTCTTGAAAACCCGCTGGCGATCCGGATTCTGGAAGGGCACCTGAAGGAAGGGGACATGGCCAGGGTTTCTGTTGATGACAAAGGCGAGGGGCTGGTCATCACGGGTTCCGCATAATACGGAAAGGAAAAAGGGAATCGAGGGGGGTGTGGGGGGACGTTTACCCTCCCGGTACACTCATCACCCTGAACACTGTCCTGTCGCGGCTATGACACCCGGCGTCGGGGTTTGTCGGCTTCGTGACACGGACACACAAGGAGCGCCGCGCCCATTGAGGCGTTTGTCGGCTGGCACATCGGTTGCACATGCTGTCATGGGCGGGATGGAACGGTTTCCATCCTCCGCACGGCAACAAAGGAGTTCCCGATGAGCAAAAAGCCTCTATGGCAAGAGAGGCATCGGCAAGTCCACCACATCCCAGAACACCCTGGCGGCCCTGGTGGATCTGGGCCAAAGGATCCTGATCGTCGGCTGTGACCCGAAGGCCGATTCAACGCGCCTGATCCTGCAAGCCAAGACGCAAGACATCGTTTTGAACCTCGCCGCCGCCGCCGGCAGCGTGGAAGATCTCGAACTCGATGACGTGTTGAAGACCGGCTACAAGGGCATCAAGTGCGTGGAATCCGGTGGTCCCGAACCGGGCGTCGGCTGCGGCCGGACGGGGCGTCATCACCTCGATCAACTTCCTTGAGGAAAACGGTGCCTATGAGAATGTCGATTACGTGTCCTATGACGTTCTGGGCGACGTGGTGTGTGGCGGTTTCGCTATGCCCATTCGCGAAAACAAGGCCCAGGAAATCTATATCGTCATGTCGGGCGAGATGATGGCGCTTTACGCCGCCAACAACATCTCGAAGGGCATCTTGAAGTACGCCCATTCGGGCGGCGTGCGACTGGGTGGCTTGATCTGCAACGAACGCCAGACCGATAAGGAACTGGAACTGGCCGAAGCCCTGTCCAAGAAGCTGAATTCCAAGCTGATTCATTTCGTGCCACGCGACAACGTCGTGCAACACGCCGAATTGCGCCGCATGACCGTGGTGGAATACGCCCCCAATTCGAAGCAGGCCGACGAATACCGGGCGCTTGCCACCAAGATCCACAACAATTCGGGCCAGGGCGTGATTCCCACCCCCATCAGCATGGACGAGCTGGAAGAAATGTTGATGGAATTTGGCATTATGAAGACCGAGGAACAGCAATTGGCCGAACTGGCCGCCAGGGAAGCTGGCACCGCCAAACCCGCCGTCATGGTCCACTGAGAGCGGGCACCTCCCAACACCGTTGCAAGGAGATATGACCATGCTTCTCGACACTGACAGCGCGAACGGAAACGATGATCGCACCCCTGGCGAGCTTCCGAGGACGCTCATCCAGGAGGTTCTGGAAGCCTATCCCGACAAGGCCAAAAAGCGGCGCCAGAAGCACCTGAACGTGGCCGAGACGGACGCATCGGACTGCGGCGTCAAGTCCAACATCAAATCCATTCCCGGCGTCATGACCATTCGCGGCTGTGCCTATGCCGGTTCAAAAGGCGTGGTCTGGGGGCCGGTGAAGGACATGGTGCACATCTCGCACGGGCCGGTCGGCTGCGGACAGTATTCCTGGTTGCAGCGGCGCAATTATTACATCGGCAAGACCGGGGTCGATACGTTCGTGACCATGCAGTTCACCTCTGACTTTCAGGAAAAGGATATCGTTTTCGGCGGCGACAAGAAGCTTTCCAAGATCATCGACGAAATCGACACCCTATTCCCCCTTGCCAGGGGCATCACGATCCAGTCGGAATGCCCGATCGGCCTGATCGGCGATGATATCGAAGCCGTGGCCCGCGCCAAGAACAAGGACATCGGCAAGCCCATCGTGCCGGTGCGGTGCGAGGGCTTTCGCGGCGTATCGCAATCGCTGGGCCACCACATCGCCAACGACACCATCCGCGACTGGGTGTTCGATAAAAGGCCGGTCGATTTCACGCCGACCGACTATGACATCAACATCATCGGCGATTACAACATCGGCGGCGATGCCTGGGCCTCGCGCATTCTTCTGGAGGAAATGGGTCTCAGGGTGGTGGCGAGCTGGTCCGGCGATGCCACCATCGCCGAACTGGAACGGGCGCCGAAAGCCAAGCTCAACCTGATCCACTGCTACCGGTCCATGAACTACATCTGCCGACACATGGAGGAAAAGTACGGTATTCCCTGGACCGAATACAATTTCTTCGGCCCAAGCCAGATCGAACGTTCACTGCGGGCCATCGCCGAACAGTTCGACGATGGCATCAAGGACAATGCGGAAAAAGTCGTTGCCCGCTATCGACCCTTGGCCGAGGCCGTGATTGCCAAATACCGGCCGCGCCTTGCCGGCAAAACAGTGATGCTGTACATGGGGGGCCTGCGCCCCCGCCATGTGATCACCGCCTATGAGGATCTCGGGATGGAGGTGGTGGGGGGGACCGGGTATGAGTTCGGCCACAACGACGACTATCAGCGCACCCGTCATTACGTGAAGGAAGGCACGCTGATCTACGATGACGTGACCGCCTATGAGCTGGAGAAGTTCATCGAGGGCCTCCGCCCCGACCTGGTGGGGTCCGGCATCAAGGAGAAATACCCGACGCAAAAGCTTGGGGTTCCCTTCCGCCAGATGCATTCGTGGGATTATTCCGGTCCCTACCACGGCTATGACGGCTTTGCCATCTTTGCCCGGGACATGGATCTGGCCATCAACAACCCGATCTGGAGCCAGTTCAAGGCGCCCTGGAAAACCGCCGCGGCGGATGCACAAGGAGACTGACCATCATGCCACAGAACGCCACCAAGATCCTCGACCATCAACCTCTGTTCCGCGAACCCGAATATCAGGCCCTGTTGAAGGCCAAGCGGGAACAGTTCGAATGTCCGCATCCCGACGAGGCGGTCCAGGCCACCGCGGACTGGACCCGATCCTGGGAGTATCGGAAGAAAAATCTTGCCCGCGAGGCGCTGGTGGTCAACCCGGCCAAAGCCTGCCAGCCCCTGGGCGCCGTGTTCGCTGCCAGCGGGTTTGACGGTGCCCTGTCCTTCGTTCATGGCAGCCAGGGGTGCGTCGCGTATTATCGCAGTCATCTGTCGCGCCATTTCAAGGAACCGTCCTCGTGCGTCTCAAGCTCGATGACCGAGGATGCGGCGGTGTTCGGCGGCCTCAACAACATGATCGAAGGGCTGGCCAACGCCTATACTCTTTACCAGCCAAAGATGATCGTCGTCTCCACCACCTGCATGGCCGAGGTGATCGGCGATGACCTGAACGCCTTCATCCTCCAGGCCAAGGACAAGGGTTCGGTGCCGAAGGATTTCGCCGTTCCCTTCGCCCATACCCCGGCCTTCGTCGGCAGCCACGTCACCGGCTATGACAACATGATGAAAGGGATCGTGTCGTATTTCTGGGCCGGTCGCGAACGCGTGTCCGAAAAGACCGCACTCAACATCATCCCCGGCTTTGACGGCTTTTGCGTCGGCAACATCCGTGAGGTGAAGCGCATTTTGGGCCTCATGGGGGTGGAGGCGACCATTCTGTCCGACCCCTCCGATGTGTATGACACGCCCTCCGACGGCACGTTCCGGATGTTTTCCGGTGGAACGACCCAGGAAGAAACGATCAAGGCCCTGAACGCCCGCGCAACCCTTTCCATGCAGGAATACTGTACGGAAAAGACCCTGGGGATGTGCGCCGAAAAAGGCATGGAGACCCAGGCGTTCCACTATCCCATGGGGGTGGCGGCAACCGATGAGTTTCTGATGAAAGTCTCAGGCCTGACCGGGCGGCCCATCCCGGAGGCGCTGGAACTGGAACGGGGGCGTCTGATCGATGCCATGGCCGATTCCCAAGCCTACCTGCATGGCAAGCGCTATGCCCTTTATGGCGATCCCGATTTCGTTCTGGGGATGAGCCGTTTTCTGATGGAAACGGGGGGGGAGCCGGTGCACTGCCTTGCCACCAACGGCACGAAGGCGTGGGGGGCGCAGATGACCGCACTCCTGGCCTCCTCGCCCTTCGGGAGCGGAGGCAAGACGTGGGCGGGCAAGGATCTGTGGCATATGCGCTCGCTGCTGGCCACCGAGCCGGTGGATTTTCTGATCGGCAATTCCTATGGCAAGTATCTGGAACGTGACCTGAACGTGCCCTTGATCCGCCTT
Organism: Rhodospirillaceae bacterium; assembly: GCA_009773045.1. Classification (GTDB taxonomy): domain Bacteria; phylum Pseudomonadota; class Alphaproteobacteria; order Rhodospirillales; family Rhodospirillaceae; genus WOUV01. Next base: position 8,469 of record WOUV01000018.1, read on the forward strand.
GCCTTCCCGATCTTCGACCGCCACCACCACCACCGCTTTCCCACCTGGGGCTATCAGGGGGCGCTGACGGTATTGGTGAAGATTCTGGACAAGATTTTCGATCGTGCCGATGAAGCCACCAACATTCCGGGGGTGACGGACTACAGTTTCGATTTGACGCGCTGAAGGGCAGATCCCCGCGCGGGACGTTATTCATTCCAATTCACATGACCATCAAAAAATCAGGGCAACCCTCTCTGGAGTCTCCAGGGGCGGTTGCCCTGTCTATTTCCTCAAGTGCCCAATGACCATTGGGAGCGCCATGATTCCGGTTGATGGAGTCATGACTCTATGGTACCATGAATGCCATTTATTGTGACGCTGGATGCGCGTCTAGTTATCGCGCGCCGGGGTGCTGTCACATCCGGAAGCCTCAAGGAGCGGGTCATGGTGAGCGATAAGGGAAATGATCTGCATGCGATGATCGCGGCGGAGCCGGAAGGTTCGGCGGTTCTGGTTCCCGGCGGGGCATGGGTGCTGGCGGCACGGTTTTCGCGGGAAGGGGACGACCTGCTGCTGATGGGGCCGGAAGGGCAGCGGGTGCTGATCCGTGATTATTTCACCACGGAGAATCCCCCGGCCCTGCGCACCGATACGGGGGCGAGTTTGTCGGGCGCCCTGGTCGTGAAACTGGCCGGTCCCTTGGCGCCGGGACAATATGCGCAAGCCGGCGGAGCCGCCGCGGCGGGCGTGGCCGATGTGTCGGCGGGAATCGGGCGCGCGCGGTGACGGTCAAGGGCACCGTGACCGTGGACCCGCGCCGATGGCACGCGCGGGGTCTTGCAGGAAGGCGATGTGGTTCGGGAAGGCGATGTGTTCGAAACGGCCTTTGACGGCGCGGTCGGAATCGAATTTGCCGATCAATCCACCTTCTCGTTGGGGCCGAACGGGCGGGTGGTGCTGGACGAGATGGTCTATGACCCCGCCGCATCGGCGGGAATGCTGGATATTTCCGTCACCCATGGCGTGTTTTCGGCGGTGAGCGGGGCGATTGCCAAGCTTGGTCCGGAAGCCATGGTCATCAAGACCCCGGTCGCTCATCTGGGGGTGCGCGGCACCACGCTGGCCGGCAAGATTTCTGCCGACGGGGGCAGCCAGTTCTCGCTGTTACCGGATAAAGACTCAACCGTTGGCGAGGCCATCGTTACCAATGCGGGCGGCATGCAGGTCTTGGGCGCGGCGGGCGCCACCGTGCATGTGGTAACTTTCAATCAGGCCCCTTCGGCCGTCACGATTCTCTCCCCGGCCGAATTGAATCGAGACTATGGCCCCGCCCTGTCTTTCCTGCCCGAGCATACGGAACACGATACCACGCCATCGGCGCCGCCCGCCCAGAACGGAAGCTCTGGATTTGTTGTGCACGGCAAGGAATTCGGGTCCGTGCCCATCCTGACGATCAAAGATATCATGGCTATTTTCAAGTTCGGCAAGGAGGTCGAACTGCATGAATTGGGCAAGGAATACTGGGAAGGCAAGTTCAGCCTTGTCCGGGAAACGATCGAGGAGATACGCCAGAAGACCGACAGCGCCCTCGAGCGGATCGATGCGGGGTGGGGGGATTTGTTCAATGAGATTACCAAACAGATTCTGGGGCCGGATTACAGCATCACCGTCGGGCGTCTCCTCGATATTATAAACGCGATCACGAACGCCACCACGGTTGCCGGCGACGCCGAGGACGCGGCGGCGGCGGCGGGCGGAGAGCCTTGCCGCCAATCTGGTCGCGCAGACCGGCAGCGAGGGCCTTGGCCTGAGCGACAGCCAGGCGCAGGATCTGGCCGGGGTGTTGACCGGTCCGCTCAAGGCCCTGGGCGCGGCGAGCGCCCTTGCCGCCATGGCCGCCACCCTCAGCCGCACCGCCCTTGCCCTGGTTGCCGAGGCTGGCGGCGGCGGAACGGTGCCCGAGGATGTCATTGCCCAGTTGGAAATGCTCGTGGGCGTGCGCGCGGGGGCGACGGGGGATTCCCTCGCCCAGGCCGCGAGCAAGGTCAAGCTGATCGTCGATGCCGCCATCGAAGCCACCACCGAGGCCTTGGCAGTCGCCGTCGCCAGTGTCCAGAATCTTGGGTCCATGGAAGATATGTCCACGGACGGCCTTGATGCTCTCCTTGGCGGCATCAAGGATGGTATCGCCGGCGATTACCAAAGCAGGGTCGAGGCAAAACTTGCCGAACTGCAACCCGGAGTCACGAACAAGGTCACCCTTGCGGCCCTGCCGAATTTGTTGGCCGGGATATCCACTGACCTTGACGTTTTGTCCGTGAGCGTCGCAGCCGCCCGCGCGGCGGGAGGCCTTGCCACCTTCACGGTGAAGGATGCAACAACCGGCGTGGTGGATACCAGCTTTGATCTGATGACAACCCTCAAAGATGTTCTCATACAGGCCCAGGCAACCGCCGAGGCGGCCCATGATACCGTTATCGCCGCGAATACTTCTGACATGAACGCCGCCGCCACGGCGGCTTTCAACGCCGCGCAGATGGCCGCCACCTATCGGGATGTGGTCACCACCAAGACCAAAGAGATGTTATCCAAGGTGGTGGTCGATTCGTCGGTGACGGCCTTGTTTCAGGCCGCCATCCATGCCGACACCACCGCCGCCACGGAATCGGCGCAGGCCACCAGCGCCATCGTCGATGTCGTCAGTGCCCTCGAGGGGCTGCAAAAACTGTTGAATGGGACGCTTCAGAAGCAATTCGATGCCGAGATCGGTATCGTTGCGAACACAGGCGCCGCGGCGACGGCGGCCTGGACCGCGGCGGAGGCGGCTGCCCAAAAAGTGCTCCTTGCCCGGGGCGAACTGCGGGACCGCATGGTGGACCAGAAAATTCTGGAAGCCAAGGTCGCCGTATTGACGGAGGCCAAGACGGCGGCGCAAAGCGCCCATGACACGGCAACGGCGGATGTGAACGCGGCAATCGCGGCCAAAGGCACCGCGACGGCGCAGCTTGGAACGCTGCTTGGGCAGCTCGTCGCGAGTACTGCCGATAAGCAGACCAAGGATGCGGCAAGCGTTTTGCTCGAGTCTCTGCTGATCGGCAACGCGGAGGCGGGGCTGACGTTCGCCAAGAACGTGCAGGCGCTTTACAAGGCCGAGATGGACCGCCTTGGCGGAATGCTTGGGGAAATGGAGACGGCCCTTGAGGCGGCCAATACCTTGGTGACTGGCGCCGCGCTTGAACTGTATGGGGATGGAACGACGGAGCACCCGGGGCTGGAAAAAATCGCCGGCGATGCCCTGGCCGACGCGGTTGCCGCCGAAAACGATGCGGCCACGGCCTTGAAGGACTATGCCGTGTTGCAGGGGCAGATGGCCCTGGCCCAGGCCGCCGCCGCCGGTCAGGCGGAGGGGCGGTTCATCGTGGCCTCCGAAGCGGTGCTGAATGCCACCACGCAGGCCGAGCACGCCCGGCAGGATGCCGCCGATGCCGCCCCCCCGCGCGGCCAAGGCCCCCCCCCCCCGCAGCAACGACTCTGGAGGGTGCCAAGGCGGCCCAGGCCGATGCCGCCGATGCCCTGGCAAAGGCTTTAACCAAGGCCACTGACGCCGAGGCGGCTTTGACGAAGTTGAAGGACCTTGGGGCTTCGGGCTTCTTGAGCCAGACGGAAAAGGCCATTGCCGCCCGCGCGGGCGCCCTTGCCGCCGCCGAGGCGGCCGAAGCCGCCGCCGGCAAGGACGCTGATGCCGCGCAGGCCTTTTACGATGTGGCCGCCGCGGTCGTTCAGGCGAAGGGGGACGCGGCGCCAACGGTGGTGGGCGCGGCGGTCGTCCCGGCGGATGCCCTGGATGACGCCGTGAGCGAGGCGCAACAAAAGGCGATCAAGGCCGAGAATGCGGCGAAAAGCGCCCATGAAACCGCCGCCGAGAAGAAAATGACGCCAACACCGCCGCCACGACGCGCTCCGATGCCGTTGCCACGGCGGTGACGACCGCCGGGCAGAAGCTCGCCGCGGCTCAAACGGCCAAAAGCAATGCCGAGAAGGCTGCTGTTGCCGCCGCCGCCGCCGCCGTCAAGGCAGAGGAGGCCCGGGATGCCGCCAAGGCCGCCGAGGTTCTTAACGACGTGGACGTGGCGAACAGCAATGCACTTTCCGCGTAAACATGGGCGGATGAATCCGCGCGCCAAGTGGCCCTGGCTCTTACGCACGCCGCCCTGGCGGAGGCCGCCGCCGCCGAGGCCCGCGCGGCCTTTGCGGATGTGCAGGCGGTGGAGGCCGTGATCAAGGTGACCGGCAGCGCGGCGGAAAAGACCAATCTGGCGGCCGCCGTCAAGACCGTCACCGCCCGCCGTTCGCGACGCCGCCGATGCGAGCGCCGGCGCGAAGGTGGCCCTTGGCGCGGCAACGGGGGCACAGGAAACCGCCGCGAGCGCCGCGAAAGCCGCCCTTGATGCCGCCGCTCTACAGAGTGCCGAAAACGAGGCCGCCGCCCAGGCCAGGATGATGGCCGATCAATTGGCCGCCGAACGGACACAAACGGAAAAACTTGCCGAAGACCAGGCGAAAATTCTTGCCGACCGGGCCGCGCTCAAGGCCGCGGACGATGACTTGGACACCCTTGATGCTACCCAGGCCGCCAAGGAGGCCGAGGCTGAATCCTTGGGCGACATGAATGTGATCACGGTGCAAACCCTAGCCCTCGCCGCCCGCACCGCCGCCGACGAGGCCCAGGCGTTGGCGGAGGCCGCGTTCAACGTGGCCCTTGGCAAGGGGGCAAAAGCGCTTGAACAGGCCGTGCGCGCCACCGTTGCCGCCACCACCGCCCAGATCCAGGCCGGCAAGGCCGAAGGCGTGGTGCGTCTTGTCAGCGATCGGGACGCCGCCGCCAATGACTGGCGGGATGGCAATGCCACCACCGATCGGGTTGCCGCCGAAAAACTGGCCCGCGACGAAGCCGCCCGGGCGGCCGGCGCGGCCAAAACCGCCACCACCGCCGCCGCTGCTGCCGCCGATGCGGTCACTGCGGCGACACAGGCCCATGTCGCCTTGGCCGCGGCGCAGGCCGAAGTCGATTCCCGTGAGACCTCCCTGACGGACGTGCAGGCTAGGCGCACTGCCGCTGATGACGGATTCGAGACAACGACGACCATCGAAGCGGTGTGGGACACCGCCGTTTCTCAGGCCACCAAGGCGCGCGATGAGGCTGCGACGGCCCTTTCAACCGCCCAGGCCGCCGGCCGCTGCCGCCGATACGCAAGCGGCGCTCCGGCAAACGATGGCCGATACGGCGGCCAAGGCCGCGGGCGCGAGCGCCAAGATCGCCGCATCCGCCGCCGCGAGCGCCGGCAGCGCCATCGCCTATGAGACCGGCGGGCAGGGGGCGGCCCAGGCCCAGGCCGATCAGAAACTGGATGCCATCGCCCATGCGGTCGCAACCGCCCTTGATACCGCAACCATCAAGGCGCAAAAGGCCTCGGCCATCGCAAGCGAGGCCAAGACGGCCGCCCAGGCCACCGACTCTGCCGCCGCGCTGATTGCACTGGCGAAAGATCTGGATGGAACGGTTTCTACCCTCACGGATGCCGTGAACGCCATCACGACCGCCACCAACGCTCTGGTGGACGAAGCGCGCAACGCCCTCATCATTGTGGCTGATTTGTATGCTGAGGGGACACTGACCTTTGATGATGTGGACGACGTGATCGACGCCGCCGCAACCACCGCCCGGCTCAAGGATAACACCGCGGCGGATACGAACCTGGTTCCAGCCGCATTGCGCGCGGCGCAGAACGCGGCGGAAGAGGGTCAAATCAAGAGGGCGGCGTCCATCAGCGCAACGGTGACGGCTGGGCAGGATGCCATCACGGCGGCAGAAAAAGCAAGGGATCTTGCCATTGCCCAGGCTATGGTCGCCGCCGCCGATGCGGACGCACGGGCGGCGGCCCAGGCCGATGCCGCCGACAAGGAGCTGATAGCGGCCCGGGCATCGGTGCAGGCGGTGGCGAAAAAGGCCGCTGCGGCGGCAGCGGATGCCACGGCTGCGGAAAAGACCACCGCCTTGCGCGCCGCCGATGCGGCAGCGGCTCTTCAGGCCGAGACCGATGCCGAAACGGCGCGGGATGCCGCGGCAACGGCCAAGGATGACGCCGACAACAGTCGAGCGGCGGCCAAAACATCTCTCGACACGGCGCAAGAAAAAGCCGCGGCGGCCAAGACCGCTCTTGATGCCGTCACAGCCAGCATGACTCTTACCTCCGGGAAATACATTGATCCGGAAGCGGTGACGCAGGCCACCAAGGCCCATGACCGGGCCAAAGCGGCGGAAACAGCGGCGGAAAAGGCCGTGGCGAGCGCGGAAGCCGCGGCGACATCGGCCAGCGATGCCGCGGCGCGCGCCGCCACCCAGGCAGGCGCCGCCGCCGCCGCCGCCGGGAAAGTCGATAAGACCGCAGCCGAGACGGCAGCCGCCAACGCGGCAACAGCGGCGAGTAATGCGACGACGGCGGCCACCACGGCGGCCACCAAGGCCACAGCAGCGGCCACGGCAACCGATCTTGCGACTCTTACCACCCTTCTCCGGGAGGCAGAAGCCGCCACCAAGCTCGCGGCAACCGCCGCCGCGGAAGCCCGGACCGCCCTAACGAGCAGTCCCAAAACGGCCATGCACCGGGCCGACGCCCAGGCCGCGGCGGATGCCGCCCGCACCGAGGCGGCCCTGGCCATGGGCGTCTCCCAGGTCGATACCCTCACCATCGATGCCACGACCATGGAAGTGGGGGACCAGTATGCCGTCACCATCAATGGTCACGCGGTTACGTATACCGTTCCCGTTACACCGGAGACCATGAGCCTGACCGCCGTGCGCGACGGGGTGATCGCTGCCCTCAACGCCGACGCAACGGCCAAGCTGGTTGTCCGCGCCACGGTGGGGCAGGGGGAGGGCCAAATTCAGTTGACGGCCGTCATTGCCGGGGTGGCGTTCCAGACGACCGCCACGGCGACCAACGTGGAGGTGGGAAGCCATGGCAACACCATCAGCACCTCCACGACCACGGCCAGTTTCGGCGGCAGCGGCGGGATTCAGGTCGATACCGTCACCTTGGCGAATGTGACCCTGGATGTGGGGGATCGGTACACGATCACCGTCGGGACTCAGAGTGTCACCTATACGGTTGCAAGCGGGGAGACGATTTCCGCTGTACGCGAAGCGCTCGTCACCGCCATCAACAACAATGCCACCCTCAACCAGCTTCTCATCGCCGAGACCGCGGCGGGCGAGATGACCCTGACCGCCCGCAACGCTGCCATCGCCTTCACGACCACCGCCGAAGCCGTCAATGCTAGCGAGGGTGCCAACGCCAACACGGTTTCAGTGACCACCACCACCGCCAACAGCAGCGGCGCCGACGACATCGCCGCAGCAGCGGCAACGGAAGCGGCCGCAGCGGCGACAATGGCGACCGCTCAGGCCGTAATCGCAACGGGCGCGCTTACACGGGCAACGCTCTCCAAACAAGCCTATGACTTTGCGCAAAGCGTGGCTTTGGTCGTGGCCAGTACAGCGACGGAAGCCGCGACCGCCAAGGCGCAGGCGGATGATGCCAAGGCGCAGGCGGCTGCCGCAACCACGGCGGCGGCTTCGACACAGAATGCGGAGTCCGTATTAACAGCCACAACGGCGAAGAATGCCGCCACTACCGCCGCCGGTGAGGCAAACACAGCATCGCAGAATGCCGCTCAGGCCTTGATCACCCTCGCCCGGACGTTGGATCCCACGTTGGCGGAGGACATCACCGTCGCCGCGGCCAAGGATGCCCTGATCGCCCGTGCCAATACGCTCGCGGCCTCTTCCAACGCCAGCAGCGTCGCCAAGGAGTGGACCGCTGCCGCCACCGCTTCCATCGCGCAGGCCTGGGCCTCGGTTGAGTCCGCCGTTCGCAGTGCCACCGTGGCTGCCGATGCGGCGACCAATGCCGCAGCCCAGTATGATCTGGCGGTGGCAACCGGAGAGGCCGCACAAGCCGCCGCCCAGGCCGCCGCCAATCTGGCGGAAATCAAGGCCCTCGACACCCAGGCGGCAAAAGACGCCGAAGCGGCGGAGACCTCCGCCACGCAGGCCGAAGCCGCCGTGACGCAGGCACGCACCCATACGCAAACGGCCCTTGACGCCGCCAAGGTGACGCTGATGGCAGCGGAGGCGTTCGAAACGGATGGAACGACCCTGGACTCCGCCCTGAAGGAAACCATAACGGTTGCTACGACCGCTACCACGACGACTTTGACGGACCTTTTAGATTCCATCGACACAGCATGTGACGCGGCGCCAGAGGGGAGCGCAACCCGCACGGCGTTGACGGCCTTGAAGGGCAGTCTCACGAGTCTGAGGGGTGTGCTCACAAACGTGCAGATAGCCGCCGATGCCGCCCGGGCCGCGGCCACGGAGGCCGGGGGCGAGTCAAACGATCTGAATCCCGAGACCGCTTCCCTCATCGATGCCCAGACAGCCACCACGACTGCCGCGGCCGCCACCACCGCCGCCGCCGAGGAGGCCGAAAAGGCCCTTGCCCAGGCTACCGTGGCCAGCAGCGCCGCCGCCCAGGCGCAATCGGCGCAGATGGGCTTTGCCCGTTATGTCGGGAAGGTGGCCGAGGAGGCCGCCCAGGCCGCAGCCCAGGCCCTGGCCGATGCCATGCCGCAGGCCGTCGATGATACCGCTACGCTCGACGAGGACAAGGATACCCCCCTGTCGCTGGACCTCCTCGCCAACGACACCCGGGCCGATGGGGAGGCGTTAACGGATGCCAGCACCGTTACCGTCGGCGCGGCCACCCATGGCACGGTGGTCCTGCACGCCAATGGCACGGTGCTTTACACGCCGAAGGCCAATTTCTACGGTACCGATTCGTTTACCTACATGATCGCCAACGCCGCCGGCCAACAGGATACCGCGACCGTCACCCTTACGGTGAATGCCGTCAACGATGCGCCCACGGCCAAGAACGACGCCTTCGTCACCAAAGACGACAAGTCCCTCTTCACAATTCTGGTAACAGATCCGAAAACAGCGAACAATAGCAAATTCCTGCTCGCCAACGATACCGATGTGGAAGGCCATGCTTTAAGCCTTCTCAAGATCAATAACGCTACCGTCAGTAGCGGAAGTGTTATTACCCTTGATTCCGGCGTCACCCTGACCCTCCAGCCCGATGGTTCCCTGATCTTCGATCCGAAGGGACAGTATGCCTTTCTGAAACAGGGAGAGACCGCGGCAGAAACCTTCACCTACACCGTCTCCGACAGTGAAGAGGGCGAAAGCGCGCCGGCGACGGTCACCCTCACCATCACCGGCACCAACGATGCGCCCATGCCGGAAAAGGTCATCGTGAACGAGATCGACAGCGCGTTTGCCGTTCCCATTTCCGGGGGCGGCCTTACGGCCACCATTGCCGGCACGACGGGCGAGTCTTTCAGCGGCCAACTGGTGGCGAACGATCCCGATCAGGATGATACCCTGACGTTCACCCTGGCTCTGAACGGCGCTCCGGCCAATGGAAGCGTGAGCATCGGTGAGACCGGCGCCTTCACCTATCTCCGGCCCGCGGGGTTCACCGGCACGGATTCCTTTGCCTTCACGGTCACCGACACCGGCGCCCTGTCCCGCACCGCGACGGTCACGCTCGATTTCACCAGCGTCAACGAGGCCCCGATCACGGAGCCGGATACGGCCTCCGTGGCCGAAAACGGCATGGTCACGGTCTCGGTGCTCGCCAACGACAGGGACCCGGAAGGCAAGGCGTTGACCCTTCTCTCGGTCACCAGAGACACCGATGGCACGGCATATGGCACGGTGACGATCGATGCCACTTATAAGACCATGGTCCTTTACGCGGCCAATACCGCGGCCGCCGAGGCCCTGAAGGCCGGAGAGACCGCGACCAACACGCTGACCTATACCGTTTCCGACGGAGTCAACGAGGCAACGCAGACCCTCACCGTCACCCTCACCGGTGTCAACGACGCGCCGAAGGGGGAGGGGCCGGCGCTTGTGGGACCCGAGGACACCTCCCTGACGTTCACGGCAGACGATCTTTTGGCGGGCATTGCCGATGCGGAGAACGACCCCCTTGCGGTCCGCAATCTCTCGATCGTTGGCGCGCCGCAAGGGCAGCTGGTTGCGAACAGCAACGCCGCCTCCTGGACCTTCACGCCGAATCTCAACTGGAACGGCGCGTTCAATCTTAGTTACGAGGTGAGCGATGGCAGCGCCGTGCTTTCCGTCATCACCCCGGTGACCATCGCCGCGGTCAACGATGCGCCGGTAAACATCCTGCCGGCGGCGCCGACGATGGTCACGGACAGCACGGTGACGTTCTCCTCCACCAACACTTTGGGCCGTTTCCGTGTGACCGATGTGGATGTGGCGACGGGGGGGGGGAGATGGAGGTCGCGCTGACCACGTTCGGGGGGCAGCTCACGGTGTCCGGGACCACCGGTCTTGTCTTTTCCATCGGCGATGGAATCGGTGATGACACAATGGTGTTCCGGGGCACGCGGACGGCCATCAACACCGCCCTGGACGGGCTGGGCTTCACGACCAACCCCGGCTTTGTCGGCGCGGCGACGATCACGATCACGACGAACGATCTGGGGGGCACGGATGTGGGCGGCGCCCTGACCGATACCGATACGCTCACCATCACCGTGACCGGCAACACGGCGCCGGTGATCTCTGGCCCGGTGAGCGGCACGGGCGAGGAGGACGCGGGCCAGACTTTTGCAGTGGCGGACCTGCTGGCGGTTGCCAGCGATGTGGATGGCGACACCCTGTCGGTGATAGCGGTGGGGCAGGCTGGCCATGGCACGGTGGCGTTTGATGCCACGGCGGAGACGGTCACCTACACGCCGGAGGCCGATTACAGCGGCGCGGATAGTTTCACCTACACGGTGGCGGATGGCCAGGGCGGGGAGGCGATGGGAACGGTCGATCTGACCGTCATGCCGGTCAACGACGTGCCGGTGGTGTCCGAGGGGGTGAGCGTGAGCGGGGCGGAGGACACCTCTGTCAACGGCACGCTGATGGCGAGCGACATAGACAACGACCCGCTGACCTTTGCCCTGGGAGAGGGACCGACCTCCGGTACGGCCACCGTGAACGGCGACGGGACGTGGAGCTACACCCCCGAGGCCGATTACAGCGGGGAGGACACGTTCACCTACACGGTGTCGGACGGGCAGGGGGGGGAGGCGATGGGCACGGTGAACGTCACCGTCACCCCGGTGGTCGATGCGCCTGTTTTGAATGGGCCTTCGACCCTTTCCGGTCAGGCGGGGCAGGCGCTGGCGCTGGCGGGCCTTGCCGCCGGGGCTGACCGACACCGACGGCTCGGAAACCCTGGGGCCGGTCACCATCGCCGGCGTGCCGCCGGGGGTAACCCTTTCCGCCGGGTGGATCACAGGCACGGCGCTGGGAGCGGGAGCGTTGGAGGGAGGAGGGGAGTTCCAGGTCAACACAACTACGACGGATTCCCAGTGGCTTCCCAGTGTGACGGCGCTGAACGATGGCGGCTTCGTGGTGACGTGGCAGTCCTGGGGCCAGGACGGCGAATACAGTGGCGTTTATGGCCAGCGCTATGCCGCCGATGGCATGGCGGTGGGAGGGGAGTTTCAGGTCAACACGCATACGACGGATTATATGTATGCCCCCAGTGTGACGGCGCTGAGCGATGGCGGCTTTGTGGTGACGTGGACCTCCTCCTATGGCCAGGACGGCAGCAATTATGGTGTCTATAGCCAACGCTACGATACTGGCGGCTAAGCGGTGGGGGGGGAGTTTCAGGTCAACACGTATACGACGGATTGGCAGGAGGTTCCCAGCGTGACGGGGCTGAACGATGGCGGCTTCGTGGTGACGTGGATGTCCGATGGCCAGGACGGCAACGGGGGTGGCATTTATGGCCAGCGCTATGCCGCCGATGGCACGGCGACGGGAGGGGAGTTCCAGGTCAACACGGTTACGACGGATTGGCAGGGGCCTCCCAGCGTGACGGCGCTGAACGATGGCGGCTTCGTGGTGACGTGGGGGTCCAATGGCCAGGACGGCAACGGGTATGGTGTCTATGGCCAGCGCTATGCCGCCGATGGCACGGTGGCGGGGGTGGAGTTCCAGGTCAACACGTATACGACGGATCACCAGTATTATCCCAGCGTGACGGCGCTGAAGGATGGCGGCTTCGTGGTGACGTGGCAGTCCTGGGGCCAGGACGGCGAATACAGTGGCGTTTATGGCCGACGCTATGCCGCCAATGGCACGGCGGGGGGGGGAGTTCCAGGTCAACACGTATACGGTGTGGCGTGGCGAACGGCATCTGGGATGCCGGTGGACACCGCCCAATATAGGGCCAGCGACATGACGAGGATCAGGCGATCGAGGCGGTCGGCATAA
>WOUV01000231.1:0-1109 GCA_009773045.1 Rhodospirillaceae bacterium
ACGCGCCTGCCCGATACCGGCGATGCCTTCAGCGCCCACACCTATTTCATGACCAATCCCAGCCTGTCGGGGCGAGGCACCGCCATGCGGCGCGTCACCGCCACCAAACTGACCCTGGGCGGCTGCTGACGTCGTGTCGCTTCCTTCTGCCTGGAGAGCGCCGCATGGGGAACGAAGCGATCCAATATGACATATCAAGGGCAATGATCCACAGACACGCCGGGGCGGACGCTCCGGCACGGCATCCATCAAGCGCGGCCCCAAACCCGGTCTCGGCGCAACAGGAGCACGCAGAACATGACAAAGGCAGGCCCCCCCGCAAAGCGGGGGCGTGGGGTATCCCCGATCTATCTGGACGAGGACGACCAGCCCGAACAATCGAGCGTCATTGATCTGCGGGGTCGCCGTCGTCGGCGCATTGTCTTTGGTTGGTATGGTGGCAAGTTTTCCCATCTCGATTGGCTGCTGCCTTTGCTGCCGCAGTGCCATCACTACTGCGAAGCGTTCGCCGGGTCTGGCGCGGTGTTGATCAATCGGGATCCCGCTCCGGTAGAGACGTACAACGACATCGACGGCACTGTCGTGAACTTTTTTCGGGTGCTCCGGGATCACCACGAGGAACTGATTCGAGCAATCGCCCTGACGCCTTTTTCCCGCGAGGAATATCACGGTGCCATCTATGGCAGCACGAACGGAATCAGTGACGTTGAGCGTGCCAGACGCTTTTACATCAAGGCCCGCCAGACCCGCACCGGACTTGCCCAAACCGCGTCCCTTGGCCGTTGGGCGAACTGCAAGGATACCAGCCGGGCAGGCATGTCTGGTGTCGTTTCGCGTTGGCTTGGTGGCGTGGAAGCACTGAGTGAAATCGCCCAGCGGCTGATCCGTGTTCAGATCGAAAACCGGCCCGCCGTAGATGTGATCCGCCTGTATGACAGCCCCAAGACGCTTTTCTACTGTGATCCACCCTATCTGCACGCTACACGCGGCGATGCCAAGGCTTACGGCTTTGAAATGGACGAGGACCAGTATCGGGAATTTGCCGAAGCGGTCACTGTGTGCAAGGGCATGGTGGCCGTTTCCGGCTATGACCATCCACTCATGGAGAC
>WOUV01000231.1:1116-3715 GCA_009773045.1 Rhodospirillaceae bacterium
TGAAATGGACGAGGACCAGTATCGGGAATTTGCCGAAGCGGTCACTGTGTGCAAGGGCATGGTGGCCGTTTCCGGCTATGACCATCCACTCATGGAGACGCTCCTCAAGCCTGAACGGGTGCTTCATGGGTTCGCGCCTGGGTTTCATCATTCGACGTGTTTTCCTTTTGTATCATCAATAGAGTACGAGGTCAGGCGTGACGCAAACGGTCAAGGGGCGCTGCAACGAACCGATTGGTATCATCGACACCGGCTCCAATTCGGTGCGGCTCGTGGTGTACGAGGGCGGTCAGCGCATGCCCTTACCGTTGTTCAATGAAAAAGCCGTTTGTGCCCTGGGGCAGGGGCTGGAAAAGACCGGACATCTGCACCCCGAAGGCGTGGCCCTGGCCTTTGCGGCGATGGCGCGATTCGTGCGGCTCGCGCGTTTCATGGGAGTCGATCGGCTGGACGTTCTGGCAACGGCGGCCGTACGGGATGCCGCGGATGGTGCCCCGTTCGTCGCCGAACTGACACGGCAGTGTGGCGTGCCGGTGCGGGTGCTGCACGGAGCGGAGGAGGCCGAACTGGCCGGGCTGGGGGTGCTGTGCGCCACTCCGGCGGCCCATGGCGTGGTGGCCGATCTTGGGGGAGGAAGTCTTGAACTGGTGCAGGTGGCCGGCGGCGCGCCGGGGCGTTCGGTCACGTTGCCGCTGGGTGTTTTGCGTCTTGCCGATGCCGTGGAAGGGGACACCCCGGCGGTAGCGCTGATCGACCGCCATCTGGACGCGCTCGACTGGTTGAAGGCGGGGCAAGGGGAGGCCCTTTATGCCGTGGGTGGGGCCTGGCGGGCCATCGCGCATCTGTGCATTCATCACACCCATTATCCCCTTCATATCCTCGACAATTTCACCGTGTCCGCGGCGGAAGGAAAGACGCTGCTGCCAATCATCGGCGCCTTGGGCCGCAAGGCACTGGCAAAGGCGCCCGGGGTGTCGAAGAAACGGCTGCCGTGTCTCCCCCTGGCGGTGGGGGTGCTGATGCGTTTGCTGGAGATCGTTCAGCCGGCCCGGCTGGTCTTTTCGATTCATGGCATGCGCGAGGGGCAGTTTTTCAAAACCCTTCCACCAGAGGTGCGCCGCGAGGACCCCCTGATCGCGGCCTGTCACCATCTGCTCCGTTGCGCCGAACGCTTTCCCGAACACGGCGATGAGTTGATGGCCTGGATGGTGCCGTTGTTTCCCGACGAACGGGAACCGGAGCGTCGTTTGCGCTACGCGGCCTGCCTGTTGGGCGATGCCTTTTGGAACGAACATCCCGATTACCGGGCCGAACAGGCTTTTCTGAAGGTGCTGCGGGCGCCGTTCATGGGCCTTGAGCATCGTGAGCGGGTGGCTTTGGCCCTGGCGGTGTATCATCGTTACAAGGGAGCGTCCGGCGCGGCGATTATACAGCCGGTCCTCCCCCTGCTCGACGACGCAACGCGCCGGCGTACCCTGTGCGTCGGTCTTGCCCTGCGGTTGGCCCATACCCTGACCGGCGGCACGTCCGGCCTGTTGCAGCAAAGCCGCCTGTTTTTGGAAGACAGGTGTCTGACCCTGATCCTGCCGGGGGATGAACCGGCCTTCGCGCCGGGTTTTTGCGAGCGGCGGCTGGAAAAGCTGGCCCAGGCCATGGGATGCCGCGCGGTGGTTGTGCGTTCCTGATGCACCGCTCAACCCCTTCACTGGAAGTTGTCTTCCGCAAGGCACTCCTCCTTTCACGTGGGGGTTTCTGGAAGGATTCCCCTATGTAATAGGGCAGATTGCATTTGAAGTATTCCATGCTCAAAAGAATATGTAATCTTCAATGCGTATCAATAGGGGTTAATGACCGTGAATACTGTTGCAGATTCGAATGTCGGGCAGGCTCCGGCACTGGCTTTCGATGCGTCCGCCAATCCAAAACAGTATCTTGCCCTGGCCGGGCAGGAAGGCTTCCAGGATTTCAGGGGGGGACTCACCGTGCTTGCCGTAGCCAAATTTAAAACCCCCGGCAACTGGGAGCGGCTGATGGATTTCGGCGCCGGAATGGCCAACAACAACATTGTTCTGTCACGCGCCGGCGCGTCGAATGATTTGCAGCTTGAAGTGTGGGACGGTACGAATAAAACGTATCTTACGGTGCCCAATGCCGTCATCATAAACGAATGGCATGCCTATGCGATGACCATTTCCGGGAAAGGCGCGGACGGAATGGCCCGTGCCTGCGTTTATCGTGATGGCGTTCAACTCGCGTGCGGCAGAGTGGCCGTCATTCCTTCCGTCGCCCGGAACACCTGTTACGTGGCGCGGTCGAACTGGACCGAGGGCAGCGGATTTTTCAACGGCGAGTTGGGTTCTTTCCTCCTTTACAAAACCGAACTGACCGATGGGGATATTTTCAATCTGTCCTGTTCCCTGCGAACGCCTTTGATGGTGCTGCGATTTGACTCGAGCAGCGGCACGATGACGGATCATTCCGGCAACGGAAACGAGGCCACTGCTGACCATCCATCAGTTTAGAATGGCCTTCCAGAGGCGGGGGAGCGGCAGGCACGCCTGCGGGGGAGCGGCAGGCACGCCTGGATGATTTTGACGAT
>WOUV01000232.1 GCA_009773045.1 Rhodospirillaceae bacterium
GACGGCCGCATCGTGGAGATCGTCCGTCGTCTGGACGAGTTACCGGTCAACGTCCACCTGAGTTCGGATCTCGTGGCCTTTACCCTGCCGCGTGCCCACTTCACATCCTTTTCCGGCATTCCAGTGCTGGAGGTGATTCAGAAGCCGCTGACGGGGTGGCGCATCGTGGTGAAAAACATTGAAGACAAGATCATCGCGACCGTTCTGATCATGCTCCTTTCGCCGGTTCTAGCCCTGACCGCCCTGGTGGTGCGGCTGGATTCTCCCGGGCCGGTGCTGTTTTGTCAACCGCGCCATGGTTTCAACAATCAGGTGCTTCACGTTTATAAGTTCCGTAGCATGTACCACAATCGTCCTTCAGAGGAAGAAACGCCACAGGCAACCCGCGATGACCCGCGCGTGACCCGGGTCGGCGCTTTCATCCGGCGCACGAGTCTTGACGAATTACCACAGCTCTTCAATGTTCTGGAGGGCACGATGTCGCTTGTGGGGCCGCGCCCCCATGCCGTGAGTCATAATCGGTTTTATGGGGAATTGATCGAACGTTATTTCGCCCGTCACAAGGTCAAGCCAGGCATAACTGGCTGGGCACAGATCAACGGCTTGCGGGGGGAAACCGAAACACAGGACAAGATGCAGGCCCGGGTAGAATATGACATCTATTACATAGACAACTGGTCGCTGTGGTTTGATCTCAAAATCATCGTCAAGACCGCTAAGGTGGTTTTATTCCAGGAAACGGCCTATTGACCGGGCAGGAAACCTGATGCCG
Source organism: Rhodospirillaceae bacterium (assembly GCA_009773045.1). Taxonomy (GTDB): domain Bacteria; phylum Pseudomonadota; class Alphaproteobacteria; order Rhodospirillales; family Rhodospirillaceae; genus WOUV01. The sequence continues at coordinate 773 of WOUV01000232.1, forward strand.
TGCTGGAATCCGCATGACTTTTTTCATCTTCGTCGTTTTCGTGGCGACCTATGTTGGCATGGCCCTGGGGCGTGTCCCCGGCCTTGCGCTGGATCGGGCCGGCATCGCCCTGATCGGTGCCATCGCGCTTCTGGCCGGCGGAGCGGTCAGCACCCGCGAGGCGGTGGGGGCCATTGATTTTCCCACCCTGTTCATCCTGTTCGGGCTGATGATCCTTTCCGCCCAGTTCGCCGCAAGCGGTTTTTATGACTGGTGCATCCTGCGCATGGCCCACATGAAGGGTTCAAGCGCCCGGCTTTTATGGGTGACGGTGCTGGTTGCGGGCGGTCTGTCGTCGGTTCTGGCCAATAACGTGGTGGTGTTCGCCATGACGCCTTTGTTGGTTGTGGGCGTCACCGCCCGCGGCCTTGACCCGCGACCGTTCCTGATCGCCATCGCCGCCGCGGCCAATGCCGGTTCCGCCGCAACCCTGATCGGCAATCCCCAGAACATCCTGATTGGCCAGGTGGGCGGCGTGGAGTTCTGGTTTTATCTCGCCGTGGCCGTCGGGCCGGCGCTGGTTTCTCTGCTGATCGTCTTTGCGGTGGTGTGGGGGATCTGGCACCGGCGCTGGCAGATTCTTCCGGTCCCGTTCGTGGCGCCCGTGCCTCCCTTGGACCGACGGCAGTTCGGCAAAGGCCTGGGGGCGACGGTTCTGCTGGTTGCGGGCTTTGCAACGCCGCTGCCCCACGAAATCAGTGTGCTGGTGGTGGCCGGTGTTCTGCTGCTCAGCCGCAGGCTGACGACTCGCCAGATGTTGGAGCGGGTGGACTGGTCTCTGCTTGTTCTGTTCGCAGGTTTGTTCATCGTCAGCGCCACCCTGACACGGACCGGCTGGCCGGCCGGGATGGTGACCCTCCTCGCCACCGCCGGCCTTCTGCCCGAAACGTTGACGGTGATGACGCCCCTTGCCCTGATCGCCAGCAACACCATCGGCAATGTGCCAACCGTCATGCTGCTGCTGGCGGTCTGGCCGCAAATCCCGGCGGGGGCGATGACGGGGCTTGCGGTGCTTTCCACCCTGGCGGGCAATCTGTTTCTGGTGGGCAGCCTTGCCAATCTGATCACGGTTGAACGCGCCGCGGCGGTAGGCGTCCGCCTGACATTTGCCAAGCATGCCCGCTGTGGCATCCCGATCACGGTCCTGTCCATGGCTGCCGCCGTGGCATGGTTATGGTTTCTGGGCCTGATGCCCGTTCAATGACACGAGGCGCTGGCAAACGTGTTGCGTCGTTGTTGAAAAACATGTATAAATGAAAAAGAAGAGAGGACTTTCCCCAAAAGGGAGATGAACGTGTCTTCAAAAGGAGGACGCCATGAGTGAAATCGATGTTTCAACGCCGGCTGGAGAAGGAACGAAAGGGACCGTCCTTGCCAGTGCCGTGGCGCGGGAAATGATGGGACGCACACCTGAAGAGACGTCCTCTTCCGAACAGGGAAAAGTTTCCGAACCAAGAAGGGACGTCATCGACAGCATCAGCCTGTCGGGCTGGGTCGGGGTGGAATTGGTCCAGGCCGTGCAGACCATCGAAACGGTTGCCTTCAATTCTCGCGGGAATCAGGCCTTCGCTTCTCTGTCGGGCGATCAGGGGGGAAACCTGAATCCCGGGGCAAACGGGACTGTGGCAACTTCTAAAGAGTCCAGAATCGGCGGCACGCCCTCTCTCCCCAAGAGCACGCATCCGGCCGGCAAAAACGATGTCCTGAATGACCAGGATGGCTACCGCGGCGTGTTCGGTGCCGAGGTGGACAAACAAAACGGTTGGCTCTTTGCCCCGCGGATGG
>WOUV01000233.1 GCA_009773045.1 Rhodospirillaceae bacterium
AAGGCGGACGGGTACTCGGCGTCGATCCGGTGGGTTTTCCCGTTACGAGTCACGAGCATCACTTTAAGGCCGCATCCCTTCAGCATCACGCCGAAACTGCCCTCCAGCCACACCAGACCGGCATCGCCCCCTTTCCCTTCGCCGCGCCAGGCGAATGACAGGGTCATCTGGGACAGACCGGAAAAAGGGACACCCTTGCGGATCAACACATGGTTGCGTCCGTCAAGCACCACGGTCTGCCCCGAGCGTCCGTTTTTGGCGAAGGCGGCGGGTCCTTGCCAGACCACCATGTGGCCACGGTTCGACCCGTCGGTTAAGGTGCCCTCCTCGAACGAAAGATCCAGCAGAAGGGGGCCGGGGACGCGCACCGTGCGGCGGGGGCCTCCCACGTGCGATCCTTGGCCTGCGCCCGCACCGTCACCGGATAGACGCCTTCCCGGTCATAGGTGTGGGCGACGTGCCGTGAACCGGTACTGTCGTGCCGGCGGCGAGGCACCGATGAACAGCGCCGGCTTGAAGCGGTGTGAAAGGCCTGGCCCCGATCCGATCCTGGCGGCCGGCCCATCTGGCAGCGGCACGAGATCGGCCGGCTCCAGCGGCATATACGCATTGACGAAGGCAGATCCGAAATAATCATGCCCTTCCGGCCGTTCCCATTGCAGAAGAATATTGGACAGAACGGTCGCGCTCGCCGCCTTGTCCACCGTGATGCGCCCTGCCACGTTGTTGTGCACCGTGACGCCGCGCCCCAGCGTGCCGACCGTTATCCCCGAGACGACTCCCCGTCCCGGAAGGGGAATCACCGTGTTGTTGCGCACGATGGAATCGACACCCCTGTTCAGGGTAATCCCGTGATGGGATGAATTATAGATCGTGTTTTCCTCGATCAGAAATCTTTGATACATGAGATCGTTTTCGCTGGAAATGAACAGCCCCTGCGTCACGGTGCCGGATTCGATCATCACGTTGCCGCGAATGACGACATCCGCCGACTCGGTGGTTGTTCCCCTGGTCCAGAATTGGATGAAATCCTTGTGGTCGCCCCCTGCATGCCAGTCCCCGTACTGGATCGGGAAATGGGCGATGACATTGTTTTCGATGACCACATCCTGCACGGCCGAAAAATTCAGTCCGTCCGAGCGCATTCTTTCGATCCGATTATCGGTTACGCGCAAACCCTGGATGTTTCGGAAAATGGTGCACCGCATCAGATCGTGGCAGTGATTGGTGGCAAAGGTGATGTCTTGCGATTCGCTGATGAAGGCGCCGACGGGAACATGGACGAGATCCCCCGTGTCACTGCCCACGATTTCCACATCCACCACCGCGATGGCGTGTGAATCTTTCACTTTAAGAACGCTGTGTTTCCATTCCTGCTGCCACTCTTCGCCCGCGGCCAGGGGACGCTTGAGGATCAAACGTTCAAGGCGGAGATGACGGCCTTTGTCGATGCTGATGCCGCCGATCACCGGCCGTTGTGCCGGATCGGCGGCGGTGATCGTGACCAGCGTTGCGAATGTCAGGGCGTTCAGGGCCAGCGCCCCATACCGGCCGGGGGCAAGGGCGATGGTTTCACCGCCCCGGGCGGCCTTCAACGCCGCCATCACCTCTGCCTCTGAACGGACGGTCACGGCGCCGGCCGTCCCGGAAAGCAGAAGGACAAGAACAGTTCCGATAAGGCTTTTGAGTCTTGAGCGTAACCACTGAAGGCCCTTCTCAAACGCCGGGCGGGTCGCGTCCGCGGCCCTTGGCGGTGCCTGGCGGCGCGCCGCCGCTGCGGTCGCGGGCGTTTCCCCTTCCTCCTGAGCTAACACCCCCAGAAAACGATACGCCGCCCGCAGATGAGAAATCTCGTTGGACCATTGCAGATGCGTTCGCACCCGTTCATAACCGTATGCTCCCATGGAACGACGCAATTGTTCATCGTCGAGAAGTTGTGCTATTTTTTCGGCTAAGTTGCATAAGTTGCCATTCTTAGCATAAAGCGCCGTCTCTTGCGCCTAGAAACGTCCCTCGATCAGATCAAACTGCACCAAAGGCTTTGCCATCGCCATGTATTCCATCACCTTGTTCATGGTGCAACGGGTGGTGTAATCGTTGCGAGGATCCGGACACACTCCGATATCGATCGTACTCAAGGCGCGATTGAGGGCTTCGCCCCGCAGGTAGCCGGTAAAGGTGACATGGGCCTCAAGGGCCCATTCGGCGGCAAGGGTTTCAAGCCGCGCCCGCTCCGGCCCCTCGCCGATCAGCAGAAAGTGGGCATCGCGGCGCCCCAGGTCGTTCACGTAAATGCGGATGATGCGTAAAAGGTCATCCACCCCGTCCTGGTTGCCCATGATGCCAACGTAGCCCACGATAAACCGGGCCTTCGCCTGGATCTCCGGGTCGGGATCGGCTGGTTTGAATCGGGCGATGTCGGGTCCGCTGCGCACGACGAACACCTGTTCGGGCTGTTTGCCGCCGCGTTCGATGGCAATCCGTCGATAGGAATCGTTCGTGCTGATGACGGCATCGGCACGGCGGAACGTCAGCCATTCCAGCCAACGCATGGCTTTGTAGCCCACCCCCCGATGCTTGAATTTCTCGACATACAATTCGGGCATCAGGTCGTGGTGATCGAACAGAAATTTCACCCCGAAAAGCCGGAAATGAGGAAGCAAAAATGAGAACAAAAGTGAAGTTTGCCCTAGCGGGACTCGCAATGCTAGGGGGCACCGTGTTCCTTGCGGGGACGGCCCTAGCCGAAGGATCCCCGATGATCATGCTCACCCAACCGCAGGGGAGCGTTGAATTCAGCAAGGATGGGAATGCGTGGTCCCCCGTGACCCGCAACAAGTTTCTGTTCACCGGCAATCACGTCCGCACCGAGGCCGACGGCGCGGCACGAATCGTCAATCAGGCCTAGGGCACGGCCCAGAACATGGCCGCCAATACCACGGTCAAGGCGGGGGAATCCGACGCCGAAACGCTTAAAGGCACCTTGTCCGCCCCCGGCCGAGGCG
>WOUV01000019.1 GCA_009773045.1 Rhodospirillaceae bacterium
ACGATTTGAGTCCCCCTTCCATCAAAGCTAGACCCCTTGAATCACACGCAGATTCGTGCCGTCAACAACCCATTGCGCTAAACTGATAGATGGTCAGCCTTTCGAGCCTTGATCGTGACCGATCAAGGCTCCCTCGATCGCCCGCGTCCGCAGCCCTTCGCCATTCGGCGCGTCGTCGCAAGGGGGCAGAGCCATGAACGTAAGTCAAGACTGACGTGCATGGGATAACAAGACAAAAAAATCCTTCCGACCGCCCTCTCCCTTTCTCAAGGGGGAGGGCGGTGTTTCGAGGGACTTACCCTTGCCTGGTCGTGTGCGTGATGGCCCGCCAGCCGATGTCCCGGCGACAGAACCCCTCTGGCCAGTCGAGGGCCGCCACTGCATCATAGGCCTGCGCCTGTGCGGCGGCCACGGTGGCTCCCACGGCGGTAACTCCCAGCACACGGCCACCGTCGGCACAAAAACGTCCCAGATCGTCGATCCGTGTGCCGGCGTGGAAGACCTTGACGGCGGGCAAAGCGGCCACGGTGTCAAGACCACGGATGATGCTCCCCCGGACATAGTCTCCTGGATACCCACGCGCCGCCATCACGACGATCAAGGAGGCTTGATCGTGCCAATCGACCTCCATGGACGCCAGTTCTCTCGCGCATGATGCCATCAAAAGGGGCAGGATGTCGGACTTCAAACGAAGCATCAACACCTGGCACTCGGGATCCCCAAAACGGACATTGAATTCCAGAACCTTTGGACCATCGGCGGTGATCATCACTCCGGCAAACAGCACGCCCCGAAACGGCCGTCCCTCTACCGCCATGCCCTGAACGGTGGGACGAATGATGCGCGCCATGATTTCCTCCTCCAGCTCCGGAGTCACGACTGGGGCCGGGGAATAAGCGCCCATGCCCCCGGTGTTGGGGCCGGTGTCGCCCTCTCCCACGGCCTTGTGGTCTTGCACGGTGGCCAGGGGCAGGGCGGTCGTCCCATCGACCAGAGCGAAAAAGCTGATCTCCTCGCCCACCAACAGGCGTTCGACCACGACTTCGGCGCCGGCGGGGCCAAAGGCCCGCCGCACCATTACGGCATCGATGGCGGATTCGGCTTCGGCAAGGGTGTGGCACAGGATGACTCCCTTGCCGGCGGCCAGGCCATCGGCCTTGATTACGACCGGGCCTCCCAGGGCGTGGGCGAAGGCCCTGGCATCCGTGGGCGTCTGGAAACGGCCGTATTCGGCGGTGGGCACGCCGTGACGCGCCATGAGGTCTTTCATGAATCCCTTGGAGCCTTCCAAAAGAGCAGCCTGCGCGGAGGGGCCAAAACAGCGCAGGCCTGCCGCCGTCATATGGTCGGCGAGGCCCTTGACCAGGGGTTCCTCTGGTCCCACCACCACAAGATCGATGCCTTGCGCCTGCGCAAAGGCGATCAAGGCATTTGTGTCATGGGCTGCGATCGATACGCACGTGGCTTCGGCGGCGATGCCGGCATTGCCAGGGGCGCAGAACACGGCACGGCACAACGGGGATTGGCGGAGCGCCCAGCACAGGGCATGCTCGCGTCCTCCTGAACCGACGACAAGAACGCGCATGATTGTTTTCCTTTTGTGTCTCTTCAAAATCGCAAGGAATCGCGGGGGGGTGGGGGAGGCGCGGCCTCCCCCACCCCCCCGCGATTCCTTTTTTTTTGTTATGCGGCACGAACACGAGCAATAAATCCATCCACCTCGTTGCGCAAGGTCTCCGCCTGGCGGGACAAATCACCAGCCGCCGTCAAAACCTGATTGGCGGAGGCCCCGGCCTCCTCAGCGGCGGTGGTCACACTGCCGATGTTCTTTGACACCTCCGTCGTGCCGGTGGCGGCCTGTTCGACGTTGCGAGCGATTTCCTTGGTGGCCGCCCCTTGTTCCTCAACCGCCGAAGCGATGGAGGAGGAAATCTCGCTGATTTCGGTGATGGTGCCGGTGATGCCCTGAATGGCGCTCACCGCTTCCTTGGTGGCGCTCTGAACGGCAGCGATCTGCTGACTGATGTCGCCGGTGGCCTTGGCGGTTTGATTGCGAGGCTTTTCACCTCGTTGGCAACCACCGCGAAGCCCTTGCCGGCATCCCCAGCCCGGGCCGCCTCGATGGTGGCATTGAGGGCCAGAAGATTGGTCTGGCTGGCGATGTCGTTGATGAGTTTGACCACTTCGCCAATCTTGTTGGCGGCATTGGCCAGCCCCTGCACTATTTCATTGGTGTGCTGGGCCTGCATGACCGCCCATTGCGAGATCTTCGAGGCTTATGCCACCTGACGGGCGATTTCGGCGATGGAAGACGACAGTTCCTCGGCAGCGGCCGAAACGGTTTGCACGTTGGCGGAGGCCTGCTCAGCCGCCGCGGCCACCGTGGTGGCCTGCCGGCTGGTTTCCTCGGAAATCGCCGACATGGATTGGGCGGTTGATTGCATTTCGGTCGCGGCGGAGGCCACGCCGTTGACCACGCCCTTGACGGACGCTTCGAACGTGTTGGACAGGTCGTTCAGGGTCTTCTTTTTCTCGGCCTCGGCCTGTTTTTTCTGTTCCTCGATCTCTGCCGTCAGGCGAGCAACCTTGATAGTGTTGTCCTTGAACACCTGCACCGCCTTGGCCATGGCGCCGATTTCGTCGTGGCGCCCGAGATCCGGGAGGGCCACGGCATGGTCGCCGCCGGCGAGCCGGTGCATCGTGGCCGTGATCCGCCCCAGCGGTGCAAGAATCAGGCGCAATAGAACAAAAGCCACGGCGATGACGACTCCCGTCATTAGTGCACCGGAGGTCAGGCTGGAACGGAACAAAACTTCCCCTTGCCGGTCGATCTGAGTCAGATTTTCTTCCATCTGCCCCACCGCGCCTTCGACCGCCGTTTCCAGCAGAGTAAGAGTATTGGTGTGGTTGAGACTGTCTTGCATGGTTTGGGTGGTCTGGTCGAACGCGGCCATCAGCTTGTTGCCGCCTTCGGGGTCGAACGCGATATAGGCCTTGGCCATGCGCTGGCCCATGTCGTAATAGGGCGTGAAGGACCGCTCCACCTGTTGCAGCGCGTCCTTCAACGACCGCAGACCCAGCGTGTCACTCCGCCGGATTGCCGCGGCCAGGACGCGGTTCAGATCCCGCGCGAAGTTCTTGGCCTGTTTGGGGCCATCATCCAGACCGTCGAGACCGCGGGTGGCCGAGACGTCGGTCAGCCACTGCTGGACCTGGGCGACATCGTATTTGATGGTGTGTATTTCCTGGACGAGCTGGAGAGAGTCGCTCCCGACGGCATGCGAGGCGGTTTTGACATCAGCGATCCTCCTTTGTTGTTCGTTGACGTTGTGCACGATAAACATCGTGCTGGCGAACGCCGCGATCAGCAAAAAGCCGACGGCCATGGAGATGAGTGCCTTCAAGGACATAGTCATGACGTCCTTCCTTCCTTCATTATTTGCGGGGTCTTGGCCGTGCGGGACGTTTTTCCAGAGGTCCGACCGGCCGCGGGACACGGATACGAACACGCGACGGAAGCGTGGCCTCGCCAAGTGGGATGGATGGGGGATGTTCCGTGCGTTGGAAGATTATTTAAATGATGAGGTCTACCATATAGAGAAAATAGGGGGGGGCAACTATAGATAAAGATTGCCGCGACGGAACGATCGTCGCGAACCTTCCCTGTGCGGCCCAACTCGAGTACTGCACCATCTCCCCCCTCTTCTCCCCCTTCCCGCGTGCCATTGTCGGAAAGAGAAGAGCGCTGATGATATATCGTCTGTCGTCGGATTCATATCCTGAATGGAATATATTTGCAAATCCTGGCCAAGGCGAACCAAAGCGATCATAGAATACCCCCTTTCTGGCCAGATTGGCGTCGCGCGCTCTTTCAAGGACGCTTCTCCGTCGCGGGCTTCCAGGGGGGGCAGCGCGTTCATCCTGAACGCGCCCCGCGTGCGTGTTTTGATCCCTTCCGCTTTCAAGGCAGGTCCTAAAGCTTTCCCCCGTGGTGGCGCCCGTTTCCCGTCAGGGTTTCAGGCCGCTTGCGGCCAAGGCCGATTTTTTTGGCGAAGTCGGAACGCTGGGCGGCGTAGCTGGGGGCAACCATCGGATAATTGGCGGCAAGCCCCCATTTGTTGCGGTATTCATCGGGGGTCATGTTGTAATTGGTTCTCAGGTGGCGTTTGAGCATTTTCAGCTTTTTGCCATCCTCAAGACAGATGATGTAGTCGGGAAAGATTGATTTTTTCGCTGGCACGGCAGGTTTGATCGTCTCGGTCTTGGTTCCGGTTCCCCCGGTTTCAAGGGCGTTGAGGGACAGAAAGACGGTCTGGATGACCTCGGGGATTTGTCCGGCGGGCAGGATGTTCTTGCTGACATAGGCGGCGACCACGTCTACGGCCATGCGCAACATTTCTTCGCGCCCCACACGATCAGTTGTATTCTCGCTCATGATATCTCAACCTTATCTCAACCTTATCTCAACCTTATCTCAACAATTCATGGAGTAATCATGCAGTGACCCCAACGGAATGTCAAGTGCAAAATCAATTCAGAAAAATATTTATCAGATTTACCATCATATGAAGAGAATAGAGTGGGGATGAACCTCTTGCCATGCACATGACGGATCCATTGAGACGAAAGACAGGACCGCAGGAATAGTCATGGTTCGAATCGACCATTTTTACTGCTTGTGTCTAGATACCTTGCCAAATGGCCTAGGGGGCGCCATGGAACCTTTCCATCATAAGGATTCCCTTCAACACCTTTCGACCCATGACATTCCCCTGAAAGGAGTCGCAAAAGATGGTGGCAGGCTGGTATTGATCGGCGATATATGGTAACATTGTTGCTGGCGCTGAGTCTTGCCCGCTCGTCTTGTGCCGTATGGGGGCGCAAGGGGTTTTGCGTCGGTGATGGTTTTGCGTCGATGATGAACGTGTGAATGATGAGAAAGATGGAGAAACAATGTCAGCCGCATCCTCTTTCCGGGAGGCTTTTTTCGGCACTCCCCTTGCCGCCGCCGATCCTGCCATCCATGCTGCCGTGCGCGGCGAGTTGAAGCGCGAGCAGGACCAGATCGAAATGATCGCCTCCGAGAACATCGTTTCCCGGGCGGTGCTGGAGGCTGCGGGCAGCGTTCTGACCAATAAATACGCCGAAGGATATCCGGGCCGGCGCTATTATGGTGGGTGCGAATGGGTGGATGTGGCCGAACAACTGGCCATCGATCGCGCGAAAGCGTTGTTCGGGTGTGCGTATGCCAACGTTCAGCCGCACGCCGGGGCACAGGCCAACGAAACGGTGCTGCTCGCCCTGGTCAAGCCCGGGGAAACCATCATGGGAATGTCGCTGGCCGCCGGCGGTCATCTGACCCATGGCGCTCCCCCCAACGTTTCGGGCAAATGGTTTCAGGCGGTCCAGTACGGGGTCCGGCGGGAAGATTCCCGAATCGATTTTGAGGCCGTGGAGCGGTTGGCCCTGGAACACCGCCCAAAGGTGATCATCGCCGGCGGTTCGGCCTATCCACGCGAGATCGATTTCGCCCGCTTCCGCGCCATTGCCGATCAGGTGGGCGCGTATTTCATGGTGGACATGGCCCACTTCGCCGGACTGGTGGCGGGGGGAGTCCACCCAAGCCCGCTGCCCCATGCCCACGTGGTGACCTCCACCACCCACAAAACCTTGCGCGGACCGCGCGGCGGATTGATCCTTGCCAACGATCCGGAGATCGGCAAAAAAATCAACGCCGCCCTGTTTCCGGGCCTTCAGGGCGGGCCGCTGATGCACATCATCGCCGCCAAGGCCGTGGCCTTCGGCGAAGCCTCGACCCCCGAGTTCAAGGCCTATAGCGCCGCGGTCACGGAAAACGCCGCCGTTCTGGCCGAAACGTTGCAGGCCGGCGGGCTTGATATCGTTTCGGGCGGCACCGATACCCACCTGGTGCTGGTGGATCTGCGGCCGAAAAAGCTGACGGGAGACGTGGCCGAAAAAAGCCTGGAGCGGGCCGGCATCACCTGCAACAAGAACGGCATTCCGTTCGATCCTGAAAAGCCCACCGTGACCTCGGGGATTCGCCTGGGCAGCCCGGCGGCGACCACACGCGGTTTCGGGCGCGATGAATTTCACACGGTCGGGCGGTTGATCGTGACCGTGCTCGATGGTCTTGCCGCTCATCCTGACACCAACGATCCGGTTGAACGCGAAGTGCGGGCGGTGGTCACCGGTTTGTGTCAACGGTTTCCTATTTATACCTTTGAATCGTGTGAGTCTTGATCGTGACCGATCAAGACTCCCCTCGATGGCCCGTGTCCGCGACCCTTGGCTTTCGCGCCATTCGGCGCGAGCGACTCTTGCGGTGGCCCATACCCTAGGCGTCAGCCAAGACGGATGCCTGGGGGTATGATACGGGTAGGTATGATACGGGGATGAAACCATGCGCTGTCCATTTTGTGAACACGAGGATACCCAGGTCAAGGACTCCCGTCCAACGGAAGATAACGCCGCCATTCGCCGGCGCCGTTTCTGCCCTCGGTGCGGCGCTCGTTTCACGACGTTCGAGCGGGTGTCCTTGCGTGAGATGCAGGTGGTCAAGAAGAACGGTCGGCGGGAAGTTTTTGACCGCGACAAGCTGGCCCGCTCCATCCGTATCGCCGTGCGCAAGCGTCCCGTGACGCAAGAACAGATCGAACGGGCCGTCAACAACATCCAGCGGCGTTTGGAAAGTTCGGGCGAAAGCGAGTGCGTTTCCACCACGATCGGCGAAATGGTCATGGAGGTTCTGCGGGATCTGGACCCGGTGGCCTATATCCGGTTCGCATCGGTCTACAAGGATTTCCACGAAGTCAGGGATTTCGAGGCGTTTGTTGAAACGCTGGGGGGCGAAACGCCGGACGAGGGCACGTGAACGCCGATTCCGCTTTCATGGAAACCGCCCTGGCCCTGGGGCGGCGGGGATGGGGGCGGGTCTGGCCCAATCCTGCCGTCGGGTGCGTGCTGGTGCGGGACGGGCACGTGGTCGGGCGCGGCTGGACCGGGGAGGGCGGACGTCCCCATGCCGAGACAGAGGCTTTGCGCCGGGCGGGGGCGCACGCCACCGGGGCCACGGCCTATGTGACCCTGGAGCCGTGCAGCCATCATGGCCGCACCCCCCCGTGTGCCGAGGCCCTGGTGGCCGCCGGGGTGGCGCGGGTGGTGGTGGCGATCGAAGACCCCGACTCCCGTGTGCGCGGGCAGGGGTTCGCCCGTTTGCGCGAGGCGGGCCTCGATGTCATGACGGGGGTGTGCGCGGCGCAGGCCAGGGCCGATCATGCCGGATTCCTGTTGCGGGTGACGGCGGCCCGGCCTTTGGTGACGCTGAAACTCGCAACCACCTTGGATGGCCGCATCGCGACCAGAACGGGGGAAAGCCGCTGGATTACCGGCGCCGCGGCACGGGCACAGGCGCATCGTCTGCGGGGCGAACACGATGCCATCATGGTGGGGATCGGTACCGTATTGGTGGACGATCCAAATCTGACGTGCCGTCTGCCGGGTCTTGCCGATCACTCGCCCGTGCGGGTAGTAGTGGACAGCCGGTTGCGTTTGTCCCCGCGGGCGAAGACCTGCAACGGGGCGGCGCCGACGTGGGTTCTGTGCACGGAAGGGGCCGCCGCCCACGGGCCGGAGGCCGCGGCGCTCGTTACGCGCGGGGTGGAGATTCTTCCGCTGCCGGCAGACCACGACGGGCGCCCGCCGCTGCCGGCCCTGTTGGCTGCCCTGGCCGCGCGCGGGCTGACCCGCCTGCTGGTGGAGGGGGGCGGGCAGCTGGCGGCGGCCCTGCTCCGGCACGGGTTGGTGGATCGTCTGGTATGGTTCCAGGCCCCGAAAATCATCGGCGGGGATGGCGTGCCGGCGGTGGCGGCCCTCGGGCTTGACCGGCTGGCCGACGGCCCCCTGTTCCGGCGGACGGAAACGGTGCCGGTCGGGGAGGATGTGATGACGTTCTGTGAACGGGACGGTATGGTATGAATGGGCGTCTGCACGCCCATGATTCTCGACCCCATTCGACCCGAAAAGGAAAAGCATGTTCACGGGCATCATCACCGATCTTGGATCGGTCCAACACGTGGAGCGCAAGGGTACGGAGGCCCGGTTCACGTTCGCGACACGGTATGATCATACGACCATCGCGATGGGCGCCTCCATCGCCTGCAATGGCTGCTGCCTAACGGTGATCGCCTGCGGGCCGGGGTGGTTCGCGGTGGATGCCTCCACCGAAACGCTCGCAAAAACCACCCTGGGGGTCTGGCGTCCGGGGACGCCGGTCAATTTCGAACGGGCCTTGCGCATGGGGGATGAGTTGGGCGGGCATCTTGTTTCGGGTCATGTCGATGGCGTGGCGACGGTGGCCGATGTCCGGCCCGACGGCGCCTCCCACCGCATGACTTTCGTGCCGCCAAAGGCGCTGGTCCGCTTCGTGGCGCCAAAGGGTTCGGTCGCCCTTGATGGGGTTTCGCTCACCCTCAACGAGGTGGAAGCGGAAACCTTCGGCGTGAACATCATTCCCCACACACAAAAGGTCACGACATTCGGGCTGTTGCGCCTGGGCGATCGTGTCAATATGGAAATCGATCTTCTGGCGCGCTATGTGGCGCGTCTTGTCGGGAACGATTGAACGCGCAAAGGACGGACCCGGGTGCCCCACACGAAATTTCTCTCCTCCATCGAGGACATCCTCGATGAAGCCCGCAATGGACGCATGGCCATCCTGGTGGATGATGAAGATCGCGAGAACGAAGGCGATCTGGTCATTCCGGCCCAGATGGCAACGCCGGCGGCCATCAACTTCATGGCCAGGCATGGCCGCGGCCTGATTTGCCTTGCCCTGACCCGCGCCCGGGCGGGAGATCTGGGGTTGCGGCCCATGACCGATCATAACCTGTCGCGCCATGCCACCGCGTTTACCGTCAGCATCGAGGCCCGCGAAGGCGTCACCACCGGGATCTCGGCGCCGGATCGGGCACGGACCATCGCGGTTGCCATCGACCCGACCAAGGGCAAGTCCGATATCGCCACCCCCGGCCATGTCTTCCCATTGGTCGCCCGCGACGGAGGCGTGTTGGTGCGGACCGGTCACACCGAGGCGGCGGTGGACATCGCCCGGCTTGCCGGTTTGACCCCGGCGGGGGTGATCTGCGAGATCATGAACGATGACGGCACCATGGCCCGTCTGCCCGATCTTGTGCTGTTCGCCGAACGGCACGGCCTGAAGGTGGGCAAGATCGCCGATCTGATCGCCTATCGCCGGCGGACCGAAAAGCTGGTGGAACGCACCGTCGAAACGCGCCTTCAATCTGTTTTCGGCGGAGCATGGCGGATGATCGTTTACCACAACACGATCAGCTATGCCGAACATATCGCCCTCATCAAGGGGACGTTATCGGATGCAGGGCCGGTCATGGTGCGCATGCATGCCCTGAATGTGCTCGATGATGTTCTGGGCGAACAGGACGGGGGCCGGTGGGGGGTGCTCCATGCGGCGATGGACATGGTGGCCGCCCACGGCAGCGGAGTGGTCGTGCTGCTGCGCGAGCCGCGACCAACCGCGCTGAGCGAAAGGGTGCGCGCCCGCAACGAAAATGGGCTTTCGATCGGCGAACCCTTGCGGGATTATGGCGTCGGGGCGCAGATCCTGCTTGATCTTGGCGTCCGGGACATGATCCTTCTGACAAACACTCCCAAAGTCATCATCGGCCTGGATGGATACGGCCTGACCGTGGTCGGGCACCGCGCCATTTCCGCGGCCAGAGAGGAAACATAATGACCAATGATCCTCGAATCCTGATCGTGGAAGCGCGTTTTTACAATGATGTCACCGACAACCTCGTGCGGGGGGCGGTGACCGAACTGACCGGCAAAGGGGCGGGGTACAAACGTTTGATCATCCCCGGTATCCTTGAGATTCCGGCGGTGGTGCGCTATGCGGTCCGGGCGATGGAGTTGCGGGCAACCGATCAACGTTTCGCGGGATACGTGGTGTTGGGCTGTGCCATAAAGGGTGAAACGAATCACTATGAACATGTTTGCCGGGAAGCCATGAGCGGTGTGCAGCAGATTGCCTTACAGTACTCGCTGGCGGTCGGCAACGGCATTCTGACCTGTCCCACCCATGAGCTGGCGTTGCGCCGTTCCGATCCGGCGGGCGGCAACCACGGGGGGCGGGCGGCGGCGGCGGTCTTGCGGATGATCCAGGTGAAGCGCGAGCTGGGTTTGTGAACGGAGTCAAAGCCATGGCATCCTCCCCACCGTCAGGCAGCGTGCATCGTCGAAGTGCGGCGCGGCTCGCTGCCGTGCAGGCGCTCTACCAGATTGAAATGACCGGCGCCGCACCCGAGGCCATCATCCGGGATATCCTGGAGCGGCGCATCGCAGGTCAGGCCCTGATGGAGGACGGCGAGACCGAACGGGAGATCTCTGTTCCTCTGGTGGAACCGGATTCGGCGATTTTCTCCGTTCTGGTTCGTACCGTCGCCACCCGCCGGCACGATATCGACGGCATGATCGATGCGGCGTTAAGCCCCGGCTGGACCCCGGAACGGCTGGAAACCATCGTCCGCTGCATTCTGCGGGTGGGCATCGGCGAAGTGTTGGAGCGTCCCGACGTTCCGGTTCGGGTGGTCATTACCGAATACGTGGATGTGGCGCACGCCTTTTATGCCGGTCCCGAACCCGGCCTGATCAACGCCGTTCTCGATCGCCTGGGCCGGCGGTTGCGTCCGCACGAGTTCAAGGGACCGGGACATGGCGCGTCGGGGTGAGTTCGAACTGATCGAAACGCTGTTCGCTCCCCTGGCGGAAGGGTTCCCTGGAGCGTTGGGGTTGAAGGATGATGCCGCGCTGCTGGACCCGCCGGCGGGGCGGTCGGTGGTGGTGACCGCCGACGCCCTGGTGGCCGGTGTCCATTTCCGGCCCGCGGACCCGCCCGATCTGATCGCCCGCAAGCTCGTGCGGGTCAATCTGTCCGATCTCGCTGCCATGGGGGCGGAGCCGTGGGCGATGGTCCTGACGGCCGCCTTTCCCGATTCTGTTGACGAGTCCTGGATCACCCGGTTTGCCGAGGGCCTGGGGGCCGACGGGCGGTCGTTCGGTCTGCCCCTGATTGGTGGGGATACCGTCGCAACGCCCGGTCCCGCGACCTTTTCCCTGACGGCGTTTGGTCTGGTGGAGCAGGGGCTGGCCCTGCGCCGGTCTGGCGCCCGTCCGGGAGACGGCCTGTATGTGACCGGAACGCTTGGCGATGGCGCCCTGGGGATGGGGGTGTTGACGGGGCGGCTTGCGCTGACACCCGAGGAATCGGCTGCGGTCGCCTATCTTGTGGAACGCTATCACGTGCCGCGGCCGCGGCTCGCCGTGGGCCGTGGACTGGTGGGCCTTGCGCATGCATGCGTGGATGTTTCCGACGGCCTGTTGCAGGATCTGGCGCATCTGTGCCGGTGTTCGGGAGTCGGGGCGGAAGTGTGGGCGGAACGTTTGCCGGTGTCTCCGGCGGCGGCGCGGCTTGCGACGACACGGGCGCTGCGGGGGGAAGGAGCGTGGCTGGAGACGATCCTTTCCGGCGGCGATGATTATGAACTGCTGTTCAGTGCTCCGCCTGGCATGGAAAAAGCCCTGGCACGGCTGGCGGTGGCCGCGGACACCGCCATCACGGCGGTTGGGACGGTCGTTGCTGGGGACTCCGTCGTTGTCATGAACCGGGAAGGGATGATCGTGCCATTTTCTCGGTGGGGGTATCAGCACTTTGGGCCAGGGGAATGATCCCGTCCGATCGTCGTGCTTGAAGGAAGAGTCATGAAACGTCTGCTGATCATTGTCGGGATGCTGGGGGCGTTGCTGGGGAGCAGTGCGGCGGTGGTGATTCTGTTTGATCTCGTGCCGGCGGGCTGGTTTGCCGTGCCGGCGGAAAAACAGGCCGAAGCACCGCCGCCGTCCCAGCCAGCGGCGGCCTATGTGGATCTGAGCACACTGGTTATTCCCGTCATGGCCGACGGAAGGGTGAAGACGCAGTTTATGGTAGAGATCCGGTTTGCGGTCGAACCCCAGGCCAAGGCGGCGGTCGAAGGGTCCCTCAACGCCTTGCAGGATGCCATCATCCGGGACATGCACGCCTATCTGCCCAAGCACTTGGAGACCCGGATGACTGTGGATCTGGTTCTTTTGCGGCAGCGGTTGCATGCCGTGGCAACGAGAATCGTTGGCGCCGGCAAGATTCGCGATGTGTTGTTCCAAAGTGCCCTCAACCTGTGAGGTCTGTGACAGCGAATCGATAGGGACTCGGGCTTCGGATGTGACCCGGGTCACTTCCCGTTCCCGCTTTCCCACCCCGGGGGCGGAAGGGGTAAATGGCTGATCCATAGGGGGAAAAACAACGTCGAGGTTCCCCAACCCCTTTTGTTGCGTTGCGCACCGATTTCTGGCACCAAGTGGCACCTTCCGTCACCCTTCGGCCTTGCGGGCCGGTGGGACGCGATTGCCCGGTGGGGTGCGATTGCACCATGAGTCGACGGAAGTGGTTGGTTCATTCTGGATAGGATTGGAATAATGTCAGCCCAGTACACCTTCATTCTTGCCTGTGGCGTGTTGGCGCTGCTGTACGGCATGTACACGAGCAAGTCAGTCATGGCCGCCTCCGCCGGCAACGAGCGGATGCAGGCGATCGCCGCCGCCGTCCAGGAAGGCGCCCAGGCCTATCTCAACCGTCAGTACCGTACCATCGCCATGGTCGGTGTAGTGATCGGTATTCTGTTGGGGCTTCGGCTTGGTTTCGCTGTGGCGGTCGGTTATTTCATCGGCGCCGTCTGTTCTGGCATCGCCGGCTATGCCGGCATGTATGTTTCGGTGCGGGCCAACGTGCGTACCGCCGATGCCGCCCGAACCGGAGGCCTTGCGCCCGCCCTGGCGGTTGCGTTCAAATCGGGCGCCGTGACCGGCATGCTGGTCGTGGGGCTTGGTCTGCTGGGGGTTGCCGGTTATTACCTCATCCTGCGCATGGCAGGCTCGACGCACATTCTCGAGGCACTGGTGGCCTTGAGCTTTGGCGCCTCCCTGATTTCCATCTTTGCCCGTCTTGGCGGGGGCATCTTCACCAAGGGCGCCGATGTCGGGGCCGATCTGGTGGGCAAGGTGGAGGCAGGCATTCCCGAGGATGATCCACGCAATCCGGCCGTGATCGCCGACAACGTGGGGGACAACGTGGGGGATTGCGCCGGCATGGCCGCCGATCTGTTCGAAACCTATGCGGTGACGATGGTGGCGACCATGGTGCTCGGCTCCATCTTTTTCACCGCACCGGGGGATCAGGATCTGATGATGACTCTGCCCCTGATGATCGGGGCCGTTTGCATCGCCGCGTCCGTGGTGGGGACCTTTTTCGTTCGGCTCGATGCGGACAACAAGATCATGAAGGCCCTTTACAAGGGGATCATCGCAACCGCACTCATTTCCGCCGCTCTTATCGCGGTCGCCATGCTGATGGTATTTGGCGACTTCGGGCGGGAATTCGTGATGAAGAACGGGGTTCTGATCACGCCGCGTGCCCTTTATGGGTGCGCTCTGATTGGTCTGATCGTGACCGGCCTGATCGTCTGGATCACGGAATATTACACTGGCACCGGGTATCGTCCGGTGACGAGTATCGCCAAGTCCTCGATCACCGGTCATGGAACCAATGTCATCCAGGGGCTGGCCGTTTCCATGGAAGCCACCGCCTTGCCGGTGGTCGTGATCTGCGCCGGCATCATCGCCGCCTATGGGGCCGCCGGGCTTTATGGCATCGCAATCGCGGCGACGACCATGTTGGCGCTGGCCGGCATGGTGGTGGCACTCGATGCCTATGGGCCGGTGACCGACAACGCCGGGGGCATTGCCGAAATGGCCGACCTGTCCCCCGATGTTCGCAAGGTGACCGATGCCCTGGACGCCGTGGGGAACACCACGAAGGCCGTGACCAAGGGCTATGCCATCGGCTCGGCAGGGCTGGCGGCGCTCGTGCTGTTTACCGCCTACACCCAGGATCTGGAACGGCACTTCAGCCACGTGCGGGTGGACTTTACCCTCAGCAACCCCTATGTGGTCGTCGGTCTGTTCATCGGCGGTCTGTTGCCCTATCTGTTCGGCGCCATGGGCATGATGGCCGTCGGGCGCGCCGCCGGGGCCGTGGTGGTCGAGGTGCGCCGTCAGTTCAAGGAAATCGCGGGCATCATGGAAGGCACGGCCAAGCCAGAGTATGGCAATTGTGTGGACATGCTGACCAAGGCCGCCATCCGCGAAATGATCATTCCTTCACTGTTGCCGATTGTGGCGCCGATCGGTCTTTATGTGGTGGTGAGTCTGGTCTCGGGCCAGGCGCAGGCGTTTGCCGCTTTGGGGGCCATGTTGCTTGGCACCATCGTGACCGGGCTGTTTGTCGCCATTTCCATGACTTCGGGAGGCGGCGCGTGGGACAATGCCAAAAAATACATTGAGGACGGTCATTATGGGGGCAAAGGGTCCGATGCCCACAAAGCGGCGGTGACCGGGGATACCGTGGGTGATCCTTACAAGGATAC
Source organism: Rhodospirillaceae bacterium (assembly GCA_009773045.1). Lineage (GTDB taxonomy): Bacteria > Pseudomonadota > Alphaproteobacteria > Rhodospirillales > Rhodospirillaceae > WOUV01. The sequence goes on from WOUV01000019.1 coordinate 14,571, forward strand.
CGCGGGGCCGGCGGTGAATCCGATGATCAAGATCACCAATATCGTCGCCATTCTTTTGCTGGCCATTCTGGCGAGCTGACGAGCGGGGCGGGCAAAAACCGGAATCAAGGGGGAGAGGGGGTGAGAAAATGCAACGCGTTTTTCCCCCGCGCCCCCATATTCACGAGGGATTATCATTCCAATATTATTCCAACCCGATGGCCCTGCGCATTGGGGGAAGTTCTTCATCCGCACCTCTCTTGATTTTCCGGGAGAGCGCAAAGGGGGTAGCAACAATCTTGAGTCGCAGAAAACTGAATCGTTTTTAAAAAAAAACTGTCATAAAAACGCCGGCCGGTTTTTTTGTGCGCCGCCAAATTTCTCCATGATAGCGCAACTGTGGAAGGCGGAGCAGGGCTGTTCCGGTCAAGTCATATTTTGAGCACTACTATGTTACATTGGGGACTTGTAAAGAGTTTCTTGTTTGTCCGCGCAAACAAAGTTCACAATTTTTAAAATTAAGGGTCGGTGCGTTCAAATTGTGAATCCTGTTTTTCTTTTATACGAACCATCATCTGTAGAAAGAAATATCCGTCCCCCATTCTATCCCGACGGCCCTGAAAAAGGCAGTGATGGCCATCACATCCGTCCTCCACGGTGAAGAAATCTGAAAATATCATGAACACACAGGGGGTATCTATCGGCATAGATCCCAGGAGAAGTCTGGGAGGGGTGTGAACGTTCACTGTGTGTTCGAATGTTTTGTGGCTCTGTCAGTATTTCCGTGCCCTGGGCACGCGATTGTCAGTGACGGATCATTTCCCTTATTTTTACTATCTGATGTCATTGACTCCTATGCCATACCATGCTATCCTATGTAAACTCATATGAAGGCCAAAAAGGGAGGGGGAGGCGTCCACGAGCGGCGTGTGGTTCGGAATGAGCAAAAAGGGTGGCCCCGTGAACAATGGCACTTTTCATTGGCACGTTTGTAAACAAGATCGACCGGAAGGGTCTGGTGTCTGTTCCTGCCACTTTCCGGGCCGCCCTGACGATGCCGGGTTTTGCGGGGCTGGGTTTTGCGGGGATGGTGGGCTTTCGTTCATTCGTGGGGCCGTGCCTTGAAGCCGGCGGTTTGGACTGGATGGAGCGGCTGAGCGAGGGGGTTGACGATCTCGCCGTTTTTTCCATCGAACAGGACGAATTGGTGTCGCTCATTTTCGCTGACGCCCGGCAAATGTCGTTCGATCCCGAAGGACGTATCGTTCTTGCCGAAGATCTGATGGCACATGTCGACCTGACCGAGACGGCAGCGTTCGTTGGCAAGGGCAAAACCTTTCAGATCTGGAAACCGGAGGTGTTCAAAAAAATGCATGACGAAATGCGCGACCGGGTCTTGAAGAACA
>WOUV01000234.1 GCA_009773045.1 Rhodospirillaceae bacterium
AGCAATGCCGTCAAGTTCACCGAAAAAGGAGCGGTTGTCATCCATGTCAGCATCGAGACCCCCGGCCAGGAAGGCCAGGAGGGCAACACGATCGGAGTGCTGTTCCAGGTGACCGATACCGGTATCGGGATCGTCCCCGAGAACCAGGAACAGCTTTCCAAATCCTTCGTGCAGGCCGATTCCTCCACCGTGCGCCGGTTCGGGGGCACGGGGTTGGGGTTGGTCCATTTCGAAAAACCTCGTTGATCTGATGGGCGGCACGATCGGTTTCACGAGCACTCGGAATAATGGTTCAATCTTCTGGTTCGGGTTGCCATTCGAGGTGCTGGACAATCGAAGGTCATCCCCCTTTGGGGATGTCAGCGCCATCCGGGTCCTGGTTGTCAGCCCCGAGCCGCGTCTGACTCGGGTTCTTGAAGGCTATCTCCGCTACAGCCGGGCCGAGGTCGAAACCGCTGTCTCGGGAGCGGCGGCCCTGGCACGGTGCGCCGCGGTACCGGGAATCGATGTCGTGTTGGCCGACAGCGACGTGGGGGACATGAGCGGCCTCAATTTTGCCAAAAATCTGGCCGCGGGGACGATGCCCCCGCAAGGGGCGCCGCAGGTGGTGTTGATGCTGCCGAAAATGAGCGCTTTTGCCTTCATGGATGTGCAGCACGAGGTTCTGTTCACCACATTGAGCAAACCCGTGCGACGGCTGCCCTTGTGTCACGTGGTGGCCGCCGCCGCCGGTCGCATTCCCCTTCAGGACCAGACCAGCCGGCAGCGACGGCGGGATGACGACCGTCAATGCCTTTTCCGACCGCCGAGTCCCGAAACCGCCCTCGCCACAGGTACTTTGTTGCTGGTGGCCGAAGACAACCCAACCAACCAGACCGTGATCAGCATGCAACTGGAACGCCCGGGCTATGTGGCAGATGTTGTCGAGGACGGTCTGGAAGCCTGGAAGATGTTACAGAACAAACCCTATGGCTTGCTTCTGACCGACTGTCACATGCCGGAAATGGATGGATATGCTTTGACACAAAGGATCCGGGACCAGGAACGGCAAGAGGGTGGGCACCTGCCGGTCGTCGCCCTGACCGCCGACGCCGTGGCCGGAACCGCCCAGCGGTGCCAGGCGGTCGGCATGGATCACTATCTCAAAAAGCCCGTGTCGTGGCAGGATCTGGATAGCGCGATCCAAAGCTGGCTGCCAGCCGCCGCATCCTTGCGCACCCCGGTCCATGGACCACGGGAAATGCTCCACGAGACGGCACGGGACGTCGTGCCCCCCTCCTTTCTCTCCCCGCCCCCTGCCTGCCCCGCCCCTTGCTCTGGTGCTCGACAGGGTCGCGCTGCGTGATCTTCTGGGCGGCGACGAGGACATGGTCCAACCCATGCTGGAACAGTACATCGAAACCACGCAGCCCCTGATCGAGGCGCTTCTGGCCGCTTTGCATGCGAAAGACTACCCGACGGTCCGCAAGAAGGCCCACTTCTGTTCCGGGGCCTCGAAAACCGCGGGGGCGTGGCGGCTTGCAAACTTTTGCAGCACCATCGAAAAGGCCGTGATGGCCGATGACCCCGAAACCGCCCAAACGGCGGGCGGACAGGTGGCCGATGCGTTTACCGCCGTGGTCAAGGCGGTTGAGGCCGGTCCCGCTGGACTTGAACCACCCGTTCAGGGTATCATTGCCAAAGGACAAGGGGCGTGAGGGATATGGCCAGATCGGACTACAGCTTTTCCGGAATGAAGGCGCTGGTGATCGACGACCAGGCGTTCGTTCGACGGATCGTGATCGGCCTGCTGCGGCAAATGGGATTTCACAGTGTCGAAGAAGCCGAAGATGGCGCCGAAGGGTTGAAACTCAACAACACCATTCTGCCGGACGTCATCGTGTGCGATATCGAGATGGAACCTGTGGATGGCTTGACTTTTTTACAGATTCTGCGCAATAGTAAAGATGTACAGAATCAGGGGGTGCCGGTTGTCTTTCTGACCAATCACACCGAATCCGGCGTCGTGAAGCGGGGGCGCGAGTTGGGAGCGAATTCGTTTGTCGTCAAGCCGCCGTCCCTGGGCGCGTTGAAGGAACGGATCGTCTTTGCCGTGTTCCGTCATCAGCATCATGAAACCACTTGAAAACGACTCTACGAATCGAACCCGGGACCCCGGAAAACCGTCCCTGTCACGAGTGCTGGCGGGGGGTGGCGGGGCCTTCTTGCTGTGGCTGCTGCTGACGGGGTCCCTGGCGCCCGCCGAAATCATCGTCGGGGGCGGGTGTCGCGCTGGCCACCATCCTTATCGCCGCTCCCCGGCTGGCCCTGCTAGAGGACATCCGATGGCGGCCGCGGTTGCCTTGGGACGTTGGGTGTTATCTTGAGGCATGTATTGGAACAGCTACGCGACGGTCAAACAGCTCAATCATTACATCCCGGTCGATCTGTTCGTCGCCGGCTGCATGCCACGGCCGGAAGCCGTGTTGCAGGCCTTCCTTGAACTGATGCGGATGATCGATGCCGGCACGGGCACGGCCTGGCAGGATTATTACCGCCGGTATGATTCTTATCTT
>WOUV01000235.1 GCA_009773045.1 Rhodospirillaceae bacterium
TTGATGTTATTGATGAATGACAGGATTCCGATCCAGATCTGTCCTAACAGATTGTATTCGTCCTGCACGGCAGCGGCACTCACGGCTTTTCTCCTCATTCAGGAGGTTCTTGCCCGATTCGGACACTGAGTGGGATTTTCGCGGCCTTTGACGGTACGACCCCCCGGAGTGGGATATTCACGGTTCCTCTGCGGTCGTGTGGTAGTGTCGCAGTATCCCAAACGGAAAAGGCCATGTCCCTGGAAAAAACGATAGCACCGCGTCGGCGGAGCATTCAAGGTGAACTTTTCCCGTGTCTGGAAGGGGCAAGGCGTCTGGCGTGCTGACGGTGCGGTTTTGGCACTCTTGTGGATTGTTGGTGAAGGCTCCTGAGAAGTTTTTGGCAAGGCTCATGCGATTGTCCTGTTGACAGGGACAGGCCCGAAAGGGATAGAGTCCGGCAGGTAGCGCCAGGAGCAGCGCCAGGAAACGACGAAAGAAAACAAGGAAGGATCTAAGGCCATGGTCGAAAAAGCCCCATCGGCTCCACGGGTCGCAGCCCTGGTGGGGCCGTATTTGAGTGGCAAGACCAGCCTTTTGGAAAGCCTTCTGTTCGTGAGCGGAACCATTTCCCGTAAAGGTTCGGTGACGGAGGGAAACAGCGTGGGGGATTCCTCGCCAGAAGCGCGGGGCCGCCAGATGAGCGTTGAACCCAACATCGCCGGAGGGACCTATCTCGGCGAATCCTGGACCTTCATCGATTGTCCGGGATCGTTCGAGTTTCTGCAAGACACCTGTAACGCCCTGATGGTGGCTGACGTGGCCGTGGTGGTCACCGCTCCCGACCCCGGCCGCGCCATCATGGTCGCGCCGATTCTGAAATTCCTTGATGACCGCCGGATTCCGCACATTCTGTTCATCAACCGCATCGACCAGCCGGACGTTGATATCCGTGCCACGCTCGAGGCGTTGCAGGGGGTGTCGGAACGCCCGCTGGTCTTGCGTGCCCTGCCGATTCGGGAGGGAGAGGACATCGTTGGCTATGTGGATCTGGTGAGCGAGCGGGCGTTCAAATATGGCCCCGACAGGCCGGCCGACCAGCCCGCGGAACTCGTGCGCCTTCCCGATTCGTTCCTGTTGCTGGAGGCCGATGCCCGCCGGGAAATGCTGGAGCATCTGGCCGATTTCGACGATCAGCTTCTGGAAAAACTTCTGGAAGACGTGGCCCCGCCGGTACAGGAAATCTTCCAGGATCTCAGCCGGGAAGTGGCGGCGGATCTGGTTGTTCCAGTCTTGTTCGGATCGGCGGTGCGCAATCAGGGTCTGCACCGTCTACTCAAGGCCCTGCGCCACGACACGCCCGAATCCGCCGTTGCCGCGGCCCGGCTGGGGGTGGCGGGGGGGGGGGACACGCCCCACGGCCACGTTTTCAAGACAACCCACGTGCCCCACCTGGGCAAGCTGTCTTTAGTACGCATCTGGAGCGGTGTCTTCAGCGATGGCATGACCGCCAATGGCGAGCGGGTGGGGGGCGTGCTTCGTCTTATGGGGGGAACGCAAACCAAAGTCCCTCAGGCCGGCGTGGGCGAGGTGGTGGCTCTCGGGCGTCTTGAGTCCGTGGCGACGGGACATCGGATCGCGCCGGAGGGCGGCCCCGATCCGGCTTGGCCACGGCCGTTGGCGCCGTTGATGGCCCTTGCCCTGGAGGCGGTGCGCAAGGGGGATGAGGTCAAGGTGTCGGGCGCCTTGCACCGGCTGATCGAGGAAGATCCCTCCCTCAAATACGAATTCGATGCCGACCTGCGGCAGTTGCTGTTGTGGGGGCAGGGCGATGTTCACTTGCAGGTGGCGGTGGACCGGTTGAAGAGTCTCTATAATGTGGAAGCCAAAGGGCAGCGGCCGGACGTGCCCTACAAGGAAACCATTCGCCGTGGCGTGAACCAGCACGGCCGCCACAAACGCCAGACCGGCGGCCACGGTCAGTTCGGCGACGTGCATATCACCATCGAACCCTTGCCCCGCGGCGGTGGCTTTGTTTTCGCCGATAGCATCGTGGGCGGTGTCGTGCCCAAGCAGTACATCTCCGCCGTCGAGGAAGGCGTGGAAGACTATCTTCAGCGGGGGCCGCTGGGATTTCCCATTCTGGATCTCAAGGTCATTCTGACGGATGGTTCCTACCATACCGTGGACAGCTCCGACATGGCCTTCAAAACGGCCGCCCAGATCGCCATGCGTGAGGGCATGCCCAAGTGCGAACCGGTTCTGCTGGAACCGATCATCGCGGTTGAACTGTCCATCCCTGCCGAACACACATCGCGCGCGCAACGCCTGCTGTCGCAACGGCGTGGCCAGATCCTTGGTTTTGATTGCAAGGAGGGTTGGAAGGGGTGGGATGTGGTGAGTGCCCATATGCCCCAGGCGGAAATGCATGACCTGATCATCGAATTGCGGTCGATGACCATGGGTGTTGGCACGTTTTCGTGGCGGTTCGATCATTTGCAGGAACTGGTGGGCAAGCCGGCCGAAACCGTCGTCCGCGCCCGTGCCGAAATGATTTGAGTCTCCGTTGGAAG
>WOUV01000020.1 GCA_009773045.1 Rhodospirillaceae bacterium
GGTTCTGGCGTCGAGGGTTGGCCTGGGCGTTGAAATGTGCTAAAGAACTCTATCGCGAATGTGGTGCAGCTTTGAATCAGGCAAAGCTTCAGACGTCCGTGTGAACAGTGTCGGCCGTGCCGAATCGGTCGCACCGATGGAAAAGTGCAGGAAAAGTGCAAGGGAAAACGGATTATGGCAAAAGTGGACATGGCCAATTTTCTGGCCACGCGCGTCAAATTGTTCAAGAACTTCCCGGCGGGACGCCTGCATCAACTGGTCGAGCGGGCAGACGTGCGCACGTTCGAACCAAACGAGGCCATTCTTGAATTCGGCGAGGAAAACAGAATCTTCGGGGCGCTGGTGGAAGGACAGGCGATCGTGGCCGTTACCGACGACAGCGGCCTCCAGCATCGTCTGGCCGAGCTGAATCCGGGTGATTTTTTTGGCGAAATGGCGTTGATGACCGGCGATAAAACCTGTGCCGATGTCATCGCCGTCACCCGCTGCACGGCGATCATCATTGGCGAGGAAGCCTTTTGCAGTCTGGTCACCACCCATCCCCCCGTGGTGCGCACCTTATCGAAGCTCATTTCCGATCGGGTGCGGCAACAGGCCACTCAGGGAGGAGAGGGAGCCTTCCGGCAGGGCGATGATCCTTATGGATTCAAACTGCATAGCGATTCGCCGGTGCGGCTGCTGGTCTTGAACTGCGGGTCGTCGTCCATGAAATACAATTTTTATGATACGGCCCACGAGATCCGTTCCGTTCACGGCGTGATCGAAAATATCGGCGATGACAAAACCCGCCTCCGCCAAGTCAGCACCTTGGGCGAAAAGGTGGAAAGCCTGCCGCGGGGGGACCATGCCGATGCGTTCGACGCCATGATCACCGCCCTGACCGGGCGGGACGGTCCGCTGACGTCCCCGGACGAAGTGGTGGCCGTGGGGCATCGGGTGACCCATGGGGGGGAACGATTCCACCATGCCCTGCCCATCGATGAGGCCGTCGAAGCCGAAATCGAACGGTTATCCCTTCTTGCGCCCCTGCACAATCCGGTCAACCTGGCCGGCATCCGTGCCGCGCGCCGCCTGTTTCCCCATGCCCGGCACGTCGCGGTGTTCGATACCTCGTTCCACCAGACTCTGCCTCCCTATGCCTATCTGTACGGCCTGCCGTATGAATATGCCGAAAAGGGCATCCGCCGGTATGGCTTCCATGGCATGTCCCATGCCTATGTCGCCCTGAAAGCGGCGGAAACATTGCAACGGCCGTACAATGAACTTGAAATCGTTTCCTGCCATCTGGGCAACGGCGCCTCGGTGTGCGCCATCGACCATGGCCGTTCCATGGATACCTCCATGGGGTTCACCCCCGCGGAAGGGCTGATCATGGGCACGCGGTCGGGAACCCTGGACCCGGCCATCCTGATTTACCTCATGCGTACCGAAGGGTTGGGCGCCGACGATCTTGATCGCCTGATCAACCGGTCGAGCGGTCTTAAAGGGTTATCCGGATTCACCAACGACATGCGGAGCATCGAAAAGGCCGCCGACGAAGGGCATCACCGGGCGCTGCTCGCCTTCAAGACCTTCTGTTATCAGGTACGCAAGCACGTCGGCGCCGCCATGGCCGCCATGGGGGGAATGGATGCGTTGATCTTCACGGGGGGAATCGGCCAAGGCTCGGCGGGGGTGCGCAGCCTCGCCTGCCAGGGCCTCGCCCGCATGGGCGTCGTGCTTGACGAGGAAAAGAACCAGGCAGCGCGCGGATTTGATGAGGTCTGCCTGATCTCCACGCCCGAATCGGCGGTCACGGTGCTGGTGGTCCCGACCGACGAGGAACGCATGATCGCCCGCGAAACCCTGCGCACCCTGGACCGTAGCTTCATCAGCAGCCTGATCAAAAAGCCGGACCAGCCTTTGGTGCCGATCGAGGTTTCGGCGCACCATGTGCACCTCAGTCACGAGCACGTTGTGGCGCTGTTCGGCCCGGGCCATGTTCTAGCCCCGCGTAGCGAACTCTCCCAACCCGGCCAGTATGCCTGCCGGGAAACCGTCACTCTGATCGGTTCCAAGGGACGGGTGGATAACGTGCGGGTGCTGGGGCCGCCCCGCAAGGAAACCCAGGTGGAAATCGCCATGACCGAACAATTCAAACTTGGCATCCATCCGCCGGTCCGTGAATCGGGCGATTTGCGCAATACCCCCGGCGTCACCCTGGAAGGACCGGCAGGGCGGGTCACCATCACCCACGGCGTGATCTGTGCCCAGCGTCACATTCACATGTCGCCGGCCGATGCTTTACGTTTCGGCCTGCGCGACCGTTATGTCGTGCAGGTGAAGGTCGATGGCGACCGCGAACTGATCTTTGGCGATGTGCTGGTCCGGGTCCACCCCGATTATCGCCTGTCCCTGCACCTTGATACCGACGAGGCCAACGCCGCCGGCATCGTCAGCGGCACCCGCGGCACCATCGCCGAGATTCAAAACCGGGCCTGAGATGATCGGAAACAGACGCTTTCTTCAGGCCGCCCTGACGATCGTTGCCGGATTTGCCGTGTTCTGGATGGGGGGGCTTGTGCTGTATTTCAGCCTGTTCGTCGGCTGGGACAACCTGTCGCATCTGTTGCCAAGCGAGGTGGCAACGATGGCGCTTGCCGTGCTAGGTCCGGTCCTTGTGATCCTGCTCATGCTGTTTCTGGCCGACTTCAGCCGGAAGGTCGAAGATTTCAATCACTCCCTGCACCGCCAGGAACGGAACACCACGCACCTCGTCGAGCGTCTGACCGAACAGAACCGCCTGACCCGGGATCTGAGCCGGGATCTGTTGCCGCTCGCCAACCTTCAGAACACGCTGCCGCAGGCCATGGCCGATGTTCTTGCGCACCAGGCGCCGCCCGCCCTCGATCGGACGGCGCTTGATCCGAATGACATCGATCACCTGGGCGCGCTCATGGGGCTGTTCACCATGGCGTTGTCGGATTTGAGCGTGGTCACCACCCGTTTGCTGGTGCGCCTTCTGGAAACGCCGGGAAAGAACCCAGAGGAGATTCGGGCCTATGTCGGCACTCTTTTGGAGGCCTTCACGACGGGAGACCGCAATGTTTTCTTCCGGGCCTTGAAACACGTGTTGCACAAAAACCCCGAACATCTGGAAACCTTGAAGGCTCTGAATGCAACCGATCCGGAGGTGCGGCAGGATATCGCAAAAATCATGCAGGAGGCCTCGGAAATCATGGGCTTGGTCGAAAAGACCGATCGCCGGAATCTGATCCGTATCGTTTTCGAGGAAGGCGATCTTTGGGCGCTGTATCAGGATTTGAGCCGCCACTTTTCCAAAGAGAATGGCCCGCCCCGGGAGCGTTGACACGGGATCGTCAGGTGTTCCGTGCGCATGCTCCTAAAGCATATCTGCAATGCAAGAAACGCATTCGCAGGTGGCACTGAGTCACACCACGTATTGATCATGAACGGGGAGCACTGCAATGGTGATCCCCAGAGGAGGGCGGTTCCCCCGCCGGCCCTCACGCTCCAAGCGGAGCAGATAAGCGCCCGGTTACCCCCCTGACCGGGCGCTTTCCTGTGCCCTTCGTGCAAAAAGGACGGCACGACATTCCCCACATCCCCTTGATTCCCTCGCATGTCCTGTCGAAAGTTTCGGCCTTGCCCTGTCGGCAGTTTTGGGAAGCGCCCATGAGGAACACCACGAGACTATCAGAAGTAGAATGGAGACTTTCATCACACCCCGTTCCATACCCAGAAGCCGTGGCGGCGATGGAAACGCGGGTCACGGCCATCATCGGCGGCCAGGCGCGCGAACTGATCTGGCTTCTGGAACACCCGCCGCTTTACACGGCCGGCACCAGCGCGGCGACGGAAGAACTTTTGCACTCGGCACGGTTTCCCGTCTATCACAGCGGACGCGGCGGACGGTATACGTATCACGGTCCCGGCCAGCGCGTGGTTTATGTGATGTTGGATGTCCGCGCGCGGGGAGGCGATGTGCATGGGTTCGTTCATGCCCTGGAAGAATGGATTCTGCACGCCCTGGGCCGGCTTGGCGTTGCAGGGGTGCGGCGGGCGGGGCGAGTCGGGATCTGGATCCCACGGCATGACGGACGGGAGGAGAAAATCGCCGCCATCGGCCTGCGTCTACGCCGCTGGATCAGCTTTCACGGCATGGCCATCAATGTCGCCCCCGACCTTGAACATTTCAGCGGCATCGTGCCGTGCGGTTTGACCGGCTGGGGGGTTACATCCCTTGCGGCGCTCGGGTGCCCGGCGACGTTGGCGCAGTTGGATCAGGCCTTGCGCGACTCCTTTGCCGATGTTTTCCCGTGACCCCGCGGTTTGATTGCAAAATGAAGCCGTTTCGAATATTGCCAAAGGGCCGCAAACGGGCAATGACGCAGGCATAAAAGGATGATGACTCCGAATCTCACCACCGTGGAGGGACAAAAAAGCCGATCCAGCCTTGCCGGCAAGATGGGGTTTGGCACCCTGGTTTTGCTGGCTGGATTGCTGGCAACGCTTGGCGGTCTTTTGGACGGCATGGCCCGCGATCACCAGATCCGGCATGCCGTGAACCAGACCGAAACCAGCGTGCGGGTGGTCGCCCGAACCATCGAAACCAAAATCGAAACCGTGCTGGACACGGCACGCTTTCTTGCCCTCCGGCTGACCCGCCACGGCCTTGCCACGCCAGCCGGCCGTGCCGCCACCGAGATGGAAGTGCAGGAAAGCCTCTGGCGCATGCCCGAACTGATCGGCGCCTGGGCCTTGTGCGGCAGCGTTTCTTCCGATCCGGACGTTTTCTGGGAACGTCGCGGCAACCAGCTGGTGGTCAGCCCGCGCACGACCGAACTGCCGGCCAGTTTTCTTGCCCGTCTGCGCGAGCCTGGCCGTGAGCTGTCGAGCGAGGTTTTCATCCACACCGACCCCGAGGGACTACCGGTCAAGGTGATCGCCATCGGTGCCTCGCTCGCCATGCCCGACGGCCAGAAGCCCTGCGCCGCCGGCCTGATCATGAACATGGCGCGCCTGCACGAGTCTCTGGCCGGCCTCCGTCTGTTCGAGAACGGTGTTCTGGGGCTTATCTCCAACAACGGCCTGTGGCTTGTTTCCCCCGGCGGTCGCGGGACTTTCGGCAAGCCCATCATCGATTCGCTGTCCGATTACGCCCAGGTGGTCAGTACCCTGCGCCGTGGCGCCGCCGGACGGATCACCGCACCCGGTCCCGGGGGAGGAGGCGCGGCCTGGCATCTGTTCTACCCGGTCGGTCCGGGCGAGACCTTTCCGCCGTGGTCGGTCGTGGCCGTCATTCCGGTGGACAGCCTGCTGGCCCCGGTTCTGGCGGTTGAACCGCTGGCAATGACCGGGGCCACTCTTCTGGCTTTGATCGTTGGCCTGTTCGTGTGGGGGGGACTTGATGCCGTGGCGGGGCGCCCTTTGCGCCATATCCGGCGCGTGTTGGGCCGGGCCGGCGCCAATCGGGATTATGCCGTTTCCATGGGCATTACCAAAACAGACGAAGTGGGGCGCCTTGCCACCCTCATCGATGGCATCCTGGCGGACTGGCGGACCGTTCTGGCCGATCAGATCCTGCATGCTGAAACCGCCCTGGCCCTGGCGGACAGTGGGTATCGTGACCTTGGCACCGTTCACGACACCCTGCATGCGCACCAGCATGCCATCGAGGGCGTTCTGGACCGCACGCGCCGCCTCGTCACCGAGCTGCAAACGACACTGGTTCAACTGGTCGATGTCCGGGAAGCAGGCAGCGTCATGGCCGGCCGTCTCCAGGAACAGGACAACAGCCTTGATCTGGTGCGGGCCGGGACCGACCGGCTGGCGACGACGAGCCGAAACCTGATGGCGTCTTCCGAGATGCTGGGACGCACCGCCGTGCTGGTTCAGATGCTGTCCCGCAAAACCACCCGCGCCGTTGCCGCGGCCGATGCTCTGGATCTATGCCGGCAGGTGGCCGGCGACATGCGCAAACTGTCCGCCGCGGTGACCGAAATCGCTTCCGACATCACCGAGATGACGCAGACCGTGCTGCAATCCGTCACCTGGATCAATGGGACCGTGGCGCAAACGCAACACACCATGGACGACCTGCAACAGGCTTTTGCCTCCAACCAACGGATTTTCGACCGCCTTTTTGGTGAGACGCGCACGACCATAGCCCCAGCCGATGACATCATTCAGTCCAGCACCCACCTTGCCACCGTCACGCGCGATCAGCGCGGTCGCATCGAACACATCCTTGCCACGCTTGATGAACTGCGCACCGGTCTTGATGGCCTGCGGCAAAGCGATACGACATCATCGGACAGCATCCCGGAATTTCTGAAGGTCTGATTTTCCGAAGCGCCGGCCTACCGGCACCGGGGAGGGTGGGCGGCCAGCAGGCGCGGCCAGCCTTGTGCCCAGCCATCCCCGTGGGACGCTTCCGCGATGGAAACCACCTGAATGCATCGATCATCGCCCGCGTGGCGCACGTAGCTTTCGGCCACATACGGACCGATCAGGGAATCGCGCCCGCCCACCAGATGGACCTGGGGCAGATGGGCCACCCGTTTGGCCGCATCGGCGGCATTGAGCGAACCTGAAGGCGGCGTCACCCTGTGATGGCGGTTCAGGACCTCGTGATCAAGAGTGCCAGCCACCGAACGGAGGGAAACGACATCGCCGCGTTCAGCGGCCACGAGCACCACCAGGCCGCCGCCGCCGGAAAAGCCCACGAGTTCGATTCGCTCCGCCCCCGCCAGGCGCTTGGCTTGGTCGAGAGCCTGACTGGTGGCGGCCACGACCTCGGGTGCGAAGCGGTGGCTGGTCCAATAGCGGTTGGAGCACCCGCTCACCCCCACATACTGGCAGGGGCGGCCCAGATACAGCACCGCGGTGCCCTCGGTATCGCGAACGGCCAGTTCCAGGGCCACGGGATCACGGGGTGTGGGGTCGTTGGAAATGGTGGTGCGGTTGACCCAGGCAAAACCATCGCCTTCAACATAAACCCGCAACGTCTTTCCCGGGGCGCTCCGGTAAAAGCCTTGCAGCACGAACGCTCCGCCATCAAAGGTGACGGGCGTCAAGCCCCCCTGGGCGGCGATGCGGTGGGCGTCGTTCACCCGTTCCGCCACACCGCCGCAGCCGGAAAGGCCGGAAAGGAAGACCGCCAGCACACACACCCTGCCCCAAAACGGGCGGTCCACCCGGGAGTGTTCAAAGGGTGACGGGCGGCTCATGGCTTCCCCCCCCTCCGCCTCCCCCGACGTTCAAATGTCGTTCGATGAACGCCATGACCTGCTCGGCAGAACCGTGTTCGTGGAGATTGCCATGCATGCCTTCGGGAAAAGCGGCGAACTCCTTTGGTTCCTGGGCCGCGGCGAACAGCTGCCGGCCCAGATCGACCGGCACCACGCCGTCCTTCTCGCCATGCAGCACCAGCACCGGCGCCCCGATTTCTTTGATGCGCTTCAGGGAATCGAAACGGTCCCTCATCAGGTGCTGGACCGGCAGATACCAGTACGTCCGCCGGGCCACATCGACGGCGGAGGTGAACGGGGCTTCCAGCACCACGGCCCCCGGATGATGTTCGGACGCCAGAGTGACGGCAACACCCGTGCCCAGCGACTCGCCATAGATCACCACCTGGGTACGGGCGATGCCCTGAGCCAACAGGTAGTGCAAGGCGGCCGTGGCATCGGCATTCAGGCCGGTTTCGCTGGGTGTTCCTTGATTGGTCCCATACCCGCGATAGCCCACCAGCAGGGCACCATATCCATGGTTCAGAAACGGCTTGACCTTGAACGCACGGGTTGCAACATTCCCGGCATTGCCATGGCAATACAGCACCGTCGGCTGCCCGGGACGGGGAGGCGTATACCAGCTTGTCACGGTCAGGCCATCGCTCGTGGAAAGGCGCACTTCCTCCATCTCCGGCATGCCGGAGGCCATGGGCGAAGTCATGACCGGGTGGGGGTAGTACATGAACGAGCGCTGCATGGTATACATCGCGCCCACAAGCGCGGCATATCCGCCAAGACCCGCCGCAACCGGCCATAACAGCCCCTGCAAGATGGTGCCAAAAGCATCGCGGGACGGTGTTTCGCTCTCAGGTTCGGGCGTTGAGTCAGGTGAGGTCATCAATCCGGTCTCCGGCGGAGCCACTGACCTGCGCGGCCAGGGCGGCTGACATGAAGCGGTCGATGGCGCCGTCCAGCACACCCTGGGTATCCGACGTTTCCACCCCCGTGCGCAGATCTTTCACCATCTGATAGGGTTGCAGGACATACGAGCGGATCTGATACCCCCAGCCGATGTCGGTCTTGGCTTCGGCCTGAGCGGCGGAGGCGTCTTTCCGTTTCTGCAATTCCCGTTCATACAAGCGCGCCTTCAGCATCGCCCAGCATTTGGCCCGGTTCTGGTGCTGCGAGCGTTCGCTTTGGCACTGGACCACGATGTTGGTCGGCAGGTGGGTGATGCGCACGGCGCTGTCGGTTTTATTGACATGCTGGCCGCCGGCGCCGGAGGCGCGGTAGGTATCGACGCGGCATTCCTTTTCGGCAATTTCGATGGCGATCGTCTCGTCCACCACCGGGTAGGCCCAGACCGAACAGAAGCTGGTATGGCGGCGGGCCGAGGCATCGAAGGGCGAAATGCGCACGAGACGATGGACCCCGCTTTCGGTCTTGAGCCACCCATAGGCATTGGGGCCGGTGATTTGCAGGGTGGCTGATTTCGTGCCGGCTTCCTCGCCCGGGCTTTCCTCCAGCCAGAGGACACGAAAACCGCGGCCTTCGGCCCAGCGGCCATACATGCGCAACAGCATCTCCGCCCAATCCTGGGCTTCCGTGCCGCCGGCCCCGGCGTGGATCTCGAGGAAACAGTCGTTCCCGTCGGCCTCGCCCGACAAAAGGGCCTCCAGCTTCCTGACTTCGGCTCGGTTCCGCAGCACGCGCAACTGATCTTCGGCCTCGGTGATCAGGGCGGCCTCGTTTTCTTCCTCCGCCAGGGCGAGCAGCGCCAGAATATCTGCGCGTTCTCGTTCCAGCGCACGGCACCCCCCCACCGCTTCTTCCAGCCGGGTGCGTTCGCGCAAGGTCTTCTGGGCGACGGCGGGCGTGTTCCACAAGCCTGGATCCTCGGCGCGCACGTTCAGTTCGTCGAGCCGGGCCAGGGCGTGGTCCCAGTCAAAGATACCTCCTCAGCAGTCCCAGGGACTGCTCGATCTCGGCGTCAAGGGTTTCCATTTCGGTGCGCATCAAAGGGCCTCGTCCATATGACAGGAGGCGCCATAGAACCCCACGGGACAGTCGGAAGGCAAGAACAAAACAATACATCGAATCATCTGTCTTTCTCCTGGGACGACTCGATCCATAGCCGCGATCGACCGGTGAGCACAAGGGTGCGGCCCCGGTCGCGCAGTCGGAAGCCTTCCCCGCTCACCGTGCCGAACGGCCCTTGCCCGTCGACCGGACTGTCGCCTGAGACGATTCCATCATTGAAATCAAACCGCGCGGTATTCGTATGAAGCTGATAGCCTCCATCGTGGAATAAACTGACATTCCCTTCAAGCTCAAGGAGCTTATCGTCATGCCGGTACCGGCCGCTCTCCGCCCCGACCGCGAGCCAAGCCCCCTCCCGCAAGGTGATGTCGGCCTTGGGCGCCGTCAGGTTCAGGTGCTTGAGCACCGATTCGGTCGCAAATTCGGCCGTGATCGTGAAGGGCTGATGCTCCCGGTCGGTTCCATGATAGCGCGCGTTCACGACGCTGCTTGAATCTTCCGTCCGGCCCGTGGTGGCACGATCGACACTCCCCAGCGAAAACCGCTCGGATGAACCGTTCAGCCGGGGCCACGCCGCCACCACTCCCGCCAGCAGGATCCCAAGGCCAGGCAGCAGAATCCGCATCAGGGAAACGAAACGGCTGTAATGGCGGTGGTCGCGCGCCGAAAGGACAAGGGGAGCGTGCCGTTGGACGAGGCTTTGCCCTCCCCCCTCGCCCGGGGTCGCGCACACCAAAGCCCCCTTGGCGTTCATGCAACCCCCGCCCGCAGACAATCATGGACGTGAACAAGGCCGACGGGTCGATGGTCATCGGCCAGAACGAACAGACTCGTGATCTTGTTGTCGTTCATCAGACGCAACGCTTCATCGGCTAGCATGTTGGCCCGCACCCCCTTGGGAGTGCTCGTCATGACCGCCCCGGCCGTCCGGGTGAACAGATCCGGGGTCATGTGCCGGCGCAGATCCCCATCGGTGATCACACCCAGCAGAACCCCGTCGGCATCGACCACCCCTGCACACCCAAGGCTTTGCCGCGTAATGACCAGGATCGTTTCCGTCATGGGCAGAGTGGCCGGCACCAAAGGCACGTCATCGCCCCGGTGCATGATGTCGGACACCTTCAAAAGCTTCTGGCCGAGCGTGCCACCGGGGTGAAACAGATGGAAATCATCGGCGGAAAATCCCCGTCGCGCCAGCAACGCCACGGCAATGGCATCGCCCAGGGCCAGCATCATGGTGGTTGAGGTGGTGGGCGCCAGGCCCAGTGGGCAGGCTTCCGCCACGGTCGGCAGCACCAGTGTCACAGTCGCGGACTGACCAAGGCTGCTGTCGCGGCGTCTCGTGATCGCGATCAGGCCGGCGGCAAAACGCCGCGTATAGGCCACAAGGTCGGAAAGTTCACCCGTTTCGCCGGAATTGGACAGGGCCATCACCACATCGCCCCGCGCGATCATGCCAAGATCGCCATGGCTCGCCTCCGCCGGGTGAACGAAAAAGGCCGGGGTGCCGGTGGAGGCGAGGGTTGCGGCGATCTTGCGGGCGACATGGCCGCTTTTGCCCATGCCGGAGACCACCACCCGTCCGCTGGCGGCGGTGATCAGGTCAAGGGCGGCCCCGAAATCGCTTCCCAGAGTGGCGGCAAGCGCCGTCAGGGCCGCCGCTTCGGCCTCCAGCACGCGCCGTGCCGCAACGATGTCGTCCTGTTCGATTTCCGGCATTTCCGGCATCCTAGCCCTTTCCGTGTTCCCTTCCCTGAAAAACGAGTCCGGAGGGGGAGTCTCCCCCGTGCAAAGCCGCTTTCCGGTCTCGCCCAAGGCATGACCGTGCCGCAGGATGTTTTCGGCCTCGACCGTATAGCCGGTTGCGGTGTGCAACACCAGACCGGCATGAAGAATGGCCGGCCCACGACTGCCTTTGCGCCCCCGCACGATCAGCCGTCGGGCGGGCTGGCCGGCGCGTGGCCACAGCGGAATCACCTCGATTCCGCCCACCGTCTTTGCCAGAATCGCTAGAAGGTGGTCAAGGGCATTGGCACGGTAAATCAGGGTGATGGTCCCGTGCGGGCGCAGCACATCCAGGCAGGCGGCGATCCAGGCCTTGATATCAATCGGACCATGGGCCACGGCCCGGACCGGATCGGGAGAAGACGTGCCCGCCGCCGCAAAGGGGGGATTGCTCATCACGTGATCAAAGGCGTGACCAAAGTCGGCACTGTCCGCACGATGCAGGATATCGGTCGTGACGAGCGTGAAACGCGCGCCGTGGCCATTCAGAAAACCGTTGATCCTGGCGTGCTCGGCCAGAACCGGTTGCAGCTCCACCCCCGTCACCCGGCTCTCCGGAACCCGCGCCAACAGGCACAAGGCGGCAGCCCCGGTGCCAGTACCGATATCGGCCACCCGCTCCCCCGGCCGGACCGGCACCGCCGCGGCCAGTAGCACCGAATCGATGGCCACACGATACCCGCCCTCCGGCTGCCGCAGCCGGACCCGGCCATTCAGCAGGGCATCCTCGGAACAGATAGGAACGAGCGCTTGGCGTGTCATGGGGCTTTATCAGCGATTTTCCGTCTCCAGGCCGTTGCATCTTGACCAGGAAAGGAAAGGCCAATTATGTTCGACCGTTCCCGGCGTGGCGTCAATATCTTAATCCTGAATGATCTTGGTGGGGAAGGGACTGTCCGGTGTCTGTCATGGTCAACGCCCCCCTGGGGCCGGAAAACGCGCTGGATCTCCTAGTTTCCCTTGTCAGCGACGACCTGCGCCAGGTCAATGAGACCATCATCCGGCGCATGCACAGTCCGGTTGTCTTGATTCCAAAACTTGCCAGCCACATCATCGCCGCCGGCGGCAAACGATTGCGGCCGGTCCTGACTCTGGCGAGCGCGCGGCTGTGCGGCTATGCCGGGGAAGGGCGGCACGTCATGCTGGCCACATGCATCGAATTCATCCATACCGCCACTTTGCTGCACGATGATGTGGTCGATGAAAGCGCCCTGCGTCGGGGCAAGCCTTCGGCCAATGTGCTGTGGGGCAACAAGGCCAGTGTCCTGGTGGGCGACTTCCTGTTCAGCCGGGCCTTCGAGTTGATGGTGGAGGATGGCCATCTGCCGGTTCTGGCGATTTTGTCGCGGGCCTCCTCGGTGATCGCCGAAGGGGAAGTGTTGCAGCTTTTGA
This sequence comes from Rhodospirillaceae bacterium, assembly GCA_009773045.1. Taxonomy (GTDB): domain Bacteria; phylum Pseudomonadota; class Alphaproteobacteria; order Rhodospirillales; family Rhodospirillaceae; genus WOUV01. The sequence goes on from WOUV01000020.1 coordinate 12,453, forward strand.
CCGCCAACGATACCGACACCACCGAAGAAACCTATCTTGAGGTCATCCGCTCCAAGACCGCGGCCCTGTTTGCGGCGGCGAGTCGGCTTGGGCCGATGGTCGCCGGACGCCCCCCGGAGGAGGAGGCGGCCATGGAGGCCTATGGCCTTAATCTGGGCATGGCATTCCAACTGGTGGACGATGTTCTGGACTATTCCGCACGGCAGGAAAAGCTGGGCAAAACCATTGGCGATGATTTCCGCGAGGGTAAGATCACGCTGCCCGTCATTCTGGGGGTCGCGGCGGCCGATGCAACGGAGCGAACGTTCTGGCGCCGCACGCTGGAAGATCTGGATCAGAACGAAGACGATCTGCCGCGGGCGCTGGATCTGTTGCAAAAGCACGACTGCCTGGAAGAAACCCTGCGCCGTGCCCACGCGTATGGCGATACGGCGCGGACGGCGTTGCAGTCTTTCCCCGACAGCCCCTGGCGGCGGGCGCTCCTGGATGTGGTGACGTTCTGCATCGAACGGGCTTATTAGAGGATACCCCTTGGCATCGGTCTTGACTGACGCCCATGGGCCGAAGGCGGCGGCGCACCGAAGGACGGACGATGGGCCAAGGGCCGCGGGCGATCACGGAAAGCCCCGAACGATCACGGTTCAAAGAGAAGAGGGTCCCTTGTGCAACTCCGCGCCCTGGTGGCCCGTGCGAAGGGCGGCCGGGCCGGTCAGAATCAGTTTGACCAGTTCCGCCTGACGGCTGACGCCGGTCTTGCGGAAGACTGTTTTCAACTGGCTGCGCACCGTGTGCACACTGACCCCCCCTTCGGCGGCCAACGCTTCCAACCGCTGGCCACGCAACAGCCCCAGGACCAGACGCGACTCCGCCGCCGTCAGGCCATACAAACGGGACAGCACCGCAGGGTCGATGTCTACCGGCTCCTCCGGTGCGGCGAGGAAGATGACGACTCCCTGCTGTCCCTGACGCCCCCCCACCGGCACGACCAGAACCGACAACGGCGCACGGTCGGAAGAACGCGGCGCCGACAAGGCACACGTGGCATCTCCGCCGGAAACAAGAGCATGAATGGTGTTGTACATCTCCTGATTGCTGGCTTGGTGAGTCAGACGGAAGCGCCCCTGGGGATCGATCAAAAACGCATCCCCCGCCGCCAGTAATCGCCCGGCGCGGACGTTGTATTGCAAGACCCGGCCCGCGCCGGTGACCATGATGACCCCCATGGGAAGGCGATCAAGCACGGCACGGACGATATCGCTGGCCAGAATGTCGTTGGCTAGGGTGTCGTTGGCCAGAATGTCGTTGACCATCGACTCATTCCGCTTTCCAGGGCGCGGGAACGGATTCTTGTTCTTTCATCCGCATAGGCGGCGAAATGGTCATGTCCTGCGGGACTGGCCCCTCTTCGGGCATGTTTTGCGGTTTTTCCGCGGTCTGAACGGAATCCGGAACGGGGAGAACGGACGGTGGAACGAAAGGCACCAGCAGCCCGTCTTCACCCCGCCAGTGGTCGGAGCTGTCACTGGTGACGCCGACATCGGTTCGGGCGTCGGAATCCGCTTCGGATGGCGGCGTGACGCCAATGGCACCCAGCAGCCCGCCAATGGCGGCAAGCGTGCGGAACACCCCGAAGTCCTCGGTGAATTCCGCCGTCAGCAGGCGGCTGCGCGAAGAGAACAATTCATTTTCGGCATCAAGCAGATCCAGCAGATTGCGCTGGCCAATGTCAAACTCCTGACGATAGGCCGCCACCACCTGGGCATTGGCCAGGGCTTCGTCGTTCAAGACCATGACGCGGCTTTTTGCCGATTCCATGGCCGTCCAGGACAACCGTACCTCCTGGGCGATGGAGCGTTCGATGCGCATGACCTTGGCCCGGTTTTCGGTGATGCGCTCGGCCAGTTCCATGCGCACGTTGCGGTCGATCTCGCCGCAGAACAGGTTGAGGTTCATGCGCAGCAGGGCCATGGCCTCGTTGGAAAGGCCCCGCACGCCGTCCAGATTGCGATTCGTTGCGGCGCTCACCTCGAACTTGAAGGTGGGATAGAAGCCGGCGCCGGCCTGACGGTACAAGGCATGGGTCTCGTCCAGTTCAGCAACGGCCGCCTTCATGGTGGGACTTTTCTGCACCGCCTGCTGCACGCCGTTCTCAACGCCTGCCGGCAGGTATTGGCGCGGCACCTCGGGCCGGATGAGATCGTGGGGAGGATCATTCACCACCCGCTGATAGCGGGTGCGCGCCTCGGCCAGATCGCGACCGACCTGAACCTCGGCATCGCGGGCCGTCGCCAGGCGCGAGGTGGCCTGCTGTAAATCCCCCGTTCCCGACTGTCCCCCGGTCACGCGTTGGCGTACCTTGTTCAGCGTCGCGCGGTGGGCGGCGACGTTCTCGGTGGCGACCATCACCAGTGCCTGATTGCGTAAAACGTCAAGATACGCCTCCACCACGTCAAGGGCGGTGGCTTCGGTGCGCTCCAGCACGCGCAGGGCCGCGGCATCGCGTCGGGCCGCGTGGCGGTCCACGGCTCCCTCGCGATTGAAGCCGTCGAACAGAAGCTGCAAGAGCACCACCTGCGCCTGATAGCGCGGCATCCAGTCGCCGTATCGGCGACTCTGATTTTTGCTCCATTCCGGGCCGGCGGCGGTACTGATGTCAAGGCTTGGCAGATACAGGCCACGTTGCTATTCCAGTTCGTGATTCTGGGCACGCCAGTTGGCCTTGGCCTCCTCCATGGCGGGATGCGTTTTCAAGGTCAGATCAATGGCATCCGGCAGAGAAACCGCCCCCGTTTCCGTTGTGGTGCATAAAAGAAAAACAGCATATGCTCTCATCCGGAAAGACCTTTTATGCGTGTGTTGCCGCGTGTGCATGCCCAGCATCATAACATCTTACCCCCGCTGTTTACGCTACGCGCTGTCGTAAGTTTCCGCGTAAGGAGGTTTATGCCCTACCCTTAGCCCAAGACAAAGCAGGAAATGATCATTCTAGAAGATGGTTAAAATATTCTTATAATATCTGTAAAATTGAGGGGATATATCCTCATCACGGCACAAGTGTGGTCACGACCCCCATGATCCTCACCCGCCGGGGCGAAGATCTTTTGATCGCATCGAAGGTGTCTTGAACGTGCAGGGTCCTTGCCCTCCCTCCCCCTGGGGGGACAGGACACAGCGGTCGAAAGTTGTCACGGGCACCCCTTTTATGAGGGCCTTTTATGGGGGATGGAGTGCAGGGAGGCTCTTGTCCCGCACTCTCACACCTTATGATCACAGTCCAAGCCGTTCCCCCTGCCAACGATGGTGCAGGAATACGGCCGTCACGCCTCCCACAATCGCCAGTCCGGTGGAAATATAAAACGCCCGCGCATTCAAGGCATGATACAATGGACCTGCCGCCATGATGGCAAGACCCGTGGCCATACCCATGGTCACCGACCCGTAAAACGCCTGCACCCGCGTCGAAGCCTCTGGCGGTACGGCACGCGTCGACCAAGGACCACAAGATGTGTGGAACTTCCAAGAACCATCCAGCGGAAAGCCGCCGCACTCCCCCCCAGAATCAAAAGGCCCGTCGGACGCAGCCGCGTGACCAGAGCATTCGAAAAAGCGAACAGAACGACTTCGGCCAGAACCGCTTCGGCCCACAACAGGCCAATGACGGACGAAGACAAACCCGCCCCCTGCCAGTGCAGCGTGGCAAAGCCGTAGTAGATGTTATGGCTCGCATGGATCATCCCGGTCGCCAGCAAAAACAGCCAGAAACGGGAATCCATCATCACCCGTCGGAAGGCTTTCGGATCCGATCGGGCACAAGATGCAGAGGGGGGTTCCTCCAACAGCAGGCAGGCCCCCCAGGTCAACACCATGCTCGCCACCAGAATCCATAAAATCAGCGCGACCGGTTGATAGGTCAGCACAACGCCGCCCGTCATCGACACGAGAATGAAACTCAAGGATCCCCACAGGCGAATGCGGCCATACTCCAGCCGGCGCGTGGAGGCTGTGAGCAGAGTCAGGTTTTCACCAAGGGGCATGAGTGCCGCAAAGGCCGCCCACAACGCCGCGCTCAACATCAGCAAAGGCCAGAAACCATCAATCACGGCAAACAAAGTGCACAAGACAACGCTGAGGATAGCCAGTCCCCCCATCAGGTCAGTGCGTCGACCGCTGCTGTCAACCATGTAAGCGACAATCGGGTTGACAACGACACGCGACCACAACCCAGCCCCAAGGATCAGGCCCAGCTCGGAATCACTCAAGCCCCGTGCCTTAAGCCAAACGGGCCAGAAGGGCAGATGGATGCCAACGACGGCGAAAATGGCCACGTAAAACAATGCCAGCCGCAAACCGACCGGCAACATGTGCACTCTGAAAAACATGATGGCATGCCTTGCATTATTTCTGTCTGCGATCGCCGCAAGATGAAACGACAAAAGCAGGAATTGCATAAAATATTCGATGAACAGGCGCCCGAAAGCGCGATCCTTATGACAAAAGATCGGGGGAGACGGTGAAAAACAACCGTACCGTTTCCTGTGGTCCAGCAACGAAATGGCGCTCCCTCCGGCGCAAGACGATCCTCCGTCTTATCTACCGGCTTCTTTTCGGGCACGGCCCCAGGAAAGAGAAAATGGAGCAGTCCTTGATTTCATTTAACAGGCTGTTCTTGCAATCTGTCCACGACATAATCACGCATTTCCATTCGATGGGCGTGAAGGGCGGCGATGAACATGGCGTGGTCATTGGCGGCAAGGTAGGCCAGCATGGTTTCATGGGCTTTGGCTCCGGCGGCCAACCGTTCGGGCGGTAACGGACCAATGATCACGCAGGCCCGCAAGGCCTGCCGGGAAAGGGCGCGGTAAAGGGTGTTCAACAAAGAATTGCCGGCCACTTCGAACAGACGTTCGCGAAACGCCAACATGGCGTGACGATATCGGGTGGAGTCATTGATTTCTGCTGCCGCGCGAAGGATGACCGCTTCGGCACCCAACCGCTCAAGACAGGCACATAAAGGAAATAATTCGTTGACAACGCGCGCATCAACACCTGTTACGATTGCTCCACGATTCGGCCGTAATATGATCAATCTTTCTGCGGCAAGAACCTTAAGCGCCTCCTGCAGTGGTGTTCGTGAGATGCCGAAATGATCACAAAGACGTTTTTCAGCCACCCGTTCCCCGGCGTAAAGTTCACCCGTAAGGATCATTTCCCGGAGACGATTCACGACATGATCATGCAAACTCGATCCTTTGATGGTGGGTATGGGAGCATTAGAATCATCTTTTGCGTTGTTAATTGTATACATGGGGACTCTCGTTGTAAAAAGGACTCTCGACTTGGCCAAGAGTGGTTCAAAAATTTTGAAACATATGCATCAATCTTATCCTGTTGGCAAGTTCTCGCATCAATGGCCAATCTGAATACGTACTTCCGATACTGGTGGCGTCCCCGGCGGGGTGTTTGCCGCCGTCCGGGGCCGTGACCGTGATCGATCACGGCGGCACACCCATCAAGGGAATGATGCTCTTGTGGAACATGCAGACCATGAACATTACCGCAAACGGCTTTGAATCGCTGCCGGCCATGAATCTGCGCTTGCGACGACC
>WOUV01000236.1 GCA_009773045.1 Rhodospirillaceae bacterium
ACCTCACGCTCCAGACCACACAGCAGGAACGCCAGCGGCTGGTGGTGGCTTCCGATCAGGAACACTTCATGGCCGAGGTGACCAAGTTGAAGGAAAACCGGGACCATGATGTTGAACGTTTGCAACAGCGCATCACCGAGATCGAGGACCGTCTGCGCCAGGTCAATACCATCGTGCGTAGCGTGCGCTATGAAGGTAATCTCGCTAATTACAAGTCCAACTTCGATGGCATTGTGACCAATCTGCACGTGCGGCGCGGCCAGATTCTGACCCCTGGTCAGTCGCTGGCGACGATCGTCAAGGCCTCTTCCGCCCTTGAAGGGCAGACGTATGTGCAGAACAAGGACATCAGTCACCTCAAGCACGGGCAATCGGTCAAAATCAAATACTTCGCCTATCCCTATCAGGAATACGGCATCCAGACCGGCGTCATCCGCGAAATCGCTACCCGCCCGAGTGCCGAAGGAAATCAGGCCGGCATGTATCGCGTGACCATTGCCCTTGATCGCGAAACAATTCAGGCGCGTGATGGTGACAAGAAACAGCTTGCAATGGGTTTTGAGGGGATGGTTGAAATCAAGGTCTGCGATAAACGCTTCATCGAATTGATGTTCTCGCCAGTCTCGAAATTCTTTAAGGACCCGCACGCAAGCTCGGAAGGAAAGGGCGATTCTGGGGAAATGCGGGACCAGTAATCCCCATGAGCGGCACTCTTGAGGGACACTGCCGCGATTTCCGAGGCGTGCCGGATGGCGCAAAAACCAAGGGCCACAAAAGCCTGGTGCGCAAAGATTTGATGTTTGAGGAGAGTCTTGACCAGTCTTGATCAAGGCTCGAAGGTGTGAAACATCCCGACTGTTGCACGGGTCGATGGGGTCTCTGCTGACTGGAATGTCAGGGAAGCGCCATCAGCCCTAAAACAGCCTTGCGAGGGGAGACACGTCTCCCCTTTTTGCAAAGGGGGCATGAGGGGACGAAGGTCCCCGGATATCGGAGGGGGAACCATGAGCACGGCGGCACATGAAGTCGTCCAGTACGTTCTTCAGGCGCACATTCTTTTCAGCATCCTACCCCAACAGGAAAAACAGGTTCTCGCGCCCTTGTTCACGGTGCGGCAGTTCAAGGCGGGGGATGTCATTGCCCAGCAGGGCGACCCTGCGGAGGGGATGTATTATTTCTATTCGGGCCAGGCGCGCCTGAAAGAAAACATCGGCGGACGGATCATGGCGGTCGGCATGGTCCAGACGGAAGACACGCAAGGGGAGATGTCCCTGATCGGCGATTTCCTGTGGAAACAGGATATCGTGGCGGTAGAGGATGTCGTCTGCTTGGTTCTGCCGGCCAAGGCCATCCGTTCCCTTCTTGCGACCCATCCCCTGCTGGACCAGCATTTCCGCAGCCATGTCGGTTTGATCGAAATCGGCAACCGCCTCAAGAGTCTGCTCGGCCCCATGACCTACAGCCGGGAGCAGCTCCAGTCGATCCTTGGCAGCGTCGGCGTGAAACCCGTCAAGGCGGGAAACACCGTATTCCGACAGGGCGAGAGCGACCCCCGTCTTTATCTGATCGAAAAGGGCCGGGTGGAACTGGTCCGCTCGGCCCTGGTGGGCGGGCAGGAAGTTGTGCTCGATCGCCTCGACCGTGGCAGCCTGATCATGGATGCCGATACCATCTGCTTCATCAAGGATGGCAAGGTACGGGAAAAGGGACGCCATAAACAGCTCATCGACCCGGGGTATCTGCGGACGATGGCATACGGTGGGCTTTATTACGGCCTTGCCCAATCGCAGTTCGGCCTGCCGCCGTTGAAACTTTCGGACGGATTGCCGATCTCAAGAAGTTCGAAAAGGAGGAGATGGATCTACGCCGTCGGGCTGAAGGGGTGGACCAGCGGATCAAACTGGCCCGCGGCCTGACGGAGGCGGAATTCCGGCGCCTTGAGAGTACGAAGGAAATCTCGAAATTCCCGGAGGTACGGCAAAACCGGGAGAGCCAGTGCGCCGCCGCCTGCCTGACAATGGTTGCCCATCATTACGGGAAGAGCTTTTCCCTTGGCCAGATCAGCGAACTGACGGCCTTGGACGGCGAGAGATTGACGCCCGATGAGGTGATTCGCGGGGCGGAACAGCTTGGCATCCGCGCCAAAGGCTATGCACTGACCTATGATGAACTGAAAAGTATCGCGTTGCCCGGCATTGCAGGCTGGCAGAGCTACCATTATGTCGTCGTATTCCGGGTGACGGATCGCGAGGTGCATATCTCGGACCCGGAAAGCGGTTTGCGCACGCTCAAGCGTGACGAGTTCTTTGCCAACTGGTCAACCGCCCGAGTGGCGGGGGTCAACGACATCGCCTCCGATCGCGGCGTTTTCATTGGCCTTGAGCCAACACAAACGTTCGAGCAGGAAAAAGAGGCCGAGAATCCCTACCGGCATTTTTTGAACTATCTGCTGCCTCACAAGCTTTATTTTGGCGAGGCCATTCTGGCCGCCCTTGTCATCAATCTGCTGGGGCTGGCCTCGCCCCTGTTCATTCAAACCATCGTTGACACGGTGGTCGTGCATCACGATGTCGCCCTGCTCAACACGATGTTGGCGGGGATGATTCTTATAACGTTCTTTTCCACCTTGACCGGTTCCGTCCAGAACGTGCTTCTTGCCCATACCACCGCGCGGATCGATATGCGGCTGATGTCGGAATTTTACCGGCACGTTCTCAACCTGCCCATGGGGTTCTTCCTGACCCGCAATAAGGGCGAAATCCTGGCGCGCTTTGGCGAAAACCAGAAAATCCGGGCGATCATCGCCGGATCAACGATCACGGTGCTTCTCAACGCCATCATGATCGTGCTCTATTTTTTGATGATGTTCGGCTACAGCACCAGCCTTTTCATCATCGTCCTGCTGTTTATTCCGATGTATATCGGGATCGTTCTGTACTTCACGCCCCGCATCAAAAGGATCGCCCAGGAAATTTTCATCACCAATTCGCAGTCCCAGAGCTACCTGATCGAAAGCCTGAACGGAATCGAATCGCTGAAAGCCACCGCCAACGAATACTTCGCCCGCGCCCGCTGGGAGGATGCCTTTGCGGAAAACGTCAACCGCGGGTTCAAACAGCAGAAACTTTCCCTCATTTCGCAAGGGCTGTTCCGCCTCGCCACGACGGCGATGACCATCATCGTTCTCTGGCTCGGGGCCGAAAATGTGATGAGCGGAACGATGACCGTGGGCGAACTAATGGGATTCAACATGCTGATGGGACTCGTGACCCAGCCCGTGCTGGCCATGGTCAACCTGTGGAACGATCTTCAGGAAGTGCGCATCGCCGTGGACCGGGTCGGAGACGTTTTGAGCGTGAAGGAGGAACAGCCCCCCGCAACCGTCAAGCCCTATGCCCCGATTCACAGTCTGAGCGGGCATCTTGAATTCCGCCAGGTCAATTTCGGCTATTCGACCTCGGATGGCTCGAAACTTATCATGCAGGACTTCGATCTTGTCATCATGCCGGGGGAAAAGGTGGCGTTCGTCGGACCCTCCGGGTGCGGCAAAAGCACCATCGCCAAGATGATTCTTGGCTTCAATAGACCGCAAGGGGGCGAGCTTCTGATCGACGGCAAGAACGTCCTTGACTTGAACGTGTATGCGCTCCGTCGGAATATCGGCGTCGTGCTTCAGGACAGTTTCATTTTCTCGGGCACCGTGGCGGAGAATATCGCCTTGGGAGACCCCGAACCAGATCTGCAAGTAGTGCGCGAGGCGGCCCGGCTGGCCGGGGCCGACGAGTTCATTGTCAATTATCCCCAAGGGTACAACACACGCATCGGTGAAAAGGGTATCGGCATTTCCGGCGGCCAGCGTCAGAGAATTTGCATCGCCCGATCGTTGTACTACAAGCCAAAGGTGATGATTTTCGACGAGGCCACATCGGCCCTCGATAACGAATCGGAGGAACGCATCACCCACGCCCTCAAAACCATTCTGCGGGGGCGCACCTCCATCACCATTGCCCACCGCCTGTCCACCATCATGGATGCCGATACCATCTGCTTCATCAAGGATGGCAAGGTGCGGGAAAAGAGACGCCATGAACAGCTCATCGACCCGGGGTATCTGCGGACGATGGCATACGGTGGGCTTTATTACGGCCTTGCCCAATCGCAGTTCGGCCTGCCGCCGTTGAAACTTTAACCATGAAACAATCGCGCGTGAGGGCATATCCCGTGCGCGCACCCCGTTTTCCAAGGAAGGGGCACCATGAGTGACACCGAAGACAAAACGATTGTTGCCCTGGAGACCCTGACGGAGGGCAAGCCAGCCGCCAAGGCCTCCCTTGCCGGATTGTCGCCGGCCCATCTGGTCTGCATCGACACATCCAACGCCGAGAATCTGACCATTGGCCAGAAGTTTCCCATTGCGGCCGCGGAAGTGTTTCTGGGGCGCGATTCCACTTGCACCATTCCCATCACGGCCAAAAAACTGTCGCGCCGCCATGCCCGCATTTTTGCCGGCGCCGGAACATGGGGAATCGAGGACCTGGACAGCACCAACGGCGTTTATGTCAATGATGCCAAGATCACCAGCGCGTGGTTGAAACACCATGACGAAATCCGGCTGGGATCGATTCGTTTCCGTTTCGAACTCGAACGGCCAGCCTTTGCCGAACGTTCGGTGGCCGTTGCTCCCGCCGCCGAAGACACTGGAGAGCATACGATCGCCGCCGGCAGCTTCCTTGGGGGACAAGCCATGCTGGCCGCGGTCCAGGCAGCCGAAACCGATCAGAAACGAAACCCCGAGGCTGATTCCCGTCGCACACGGACGACAGTGCCGCAGGCGGCAAAGGGCCGAGGTTCGCCTCTGGTGTATTTTCTGATGGTTGTCCTTGTGGCCGCGGCGGGGATCGGCGCCGTGGTGTATTATGGCGGGGGAAGCGATGTCGATCGCCTGATTGAACAGTCCGAACGGATTGCGGAACGTGTCGTCCAACACAGCCACGACCAGAACCTGGTCCAGATCCGGAGCGCGGATCATGCCCAGGATATCGCGGCGCTGGAAAAACAAATCACGCAGTTGGCCGCGGCGCGAACGACCGCCCCCGACAATGAAGCGCTCGCCAATATTTATGCGCAGCTTTTGTTCCTGCGATTCGAACGCCAGTACGTGAAACTTTTGGAAAACGATCTTGTGGCCGCCGAAAAGTTGACGGAAGTGCTGGCCGAAAATATCGGCACGCTGACGACCCCCCTTCCCAAGGCCGACCGTGTAACAACCGTGCGGGAACTCACCAAGCTTGCGGCGATTATCGTTCGTTTCCGCCGTTTCGCCCAGACGTACAAAACCCAAACGGCCAACGCTCCCCCTCCCCCACCCCAGGCCCTGGCCGAATTGGTGGAGCCGAAAAACGCTTTCAATCATTTGATGAGCAGGGTCGCGGGCAGCGCGTCGGCGGTACGCTTCGCCATTTTCAGTCTCGTGGCCAAAGAAACCGGGGAGCGCGACGTGGCCATTTATACCGAATGGGCTGACCATCTATCAGTTTAGCGCAATGGGTTGTTGACGGCACGAATCTGCGTGTGATTCAAGGGGTCTAGCTTTGATGGAAGGGGGACTCAAATCG
>WOUV01000021.1 GCA_009773045.1 Rhodospirillaceae bacterium
CGATTTGAGTCCCCCTTCCATCAAAGCTAGACCCCTTGAATCACACGCAGATTCCTGCCGTCAACAACCCATTGCGCTAAACTGATAGATGGTCAGGCGCGCAGGTCTGCTGGTGGCGTTATCCGGGGCATTGGCGGCCGGCCCTACCCTTCTGAAAAAAGGGATGGCCGATTTACGTCTTGCCTTGCCGGTGGCGCTGATCGCCTCGTCGGGCGCCATCGTCGGCGCCATAGTGGGGCTGGCCTTACCGACCGACGTGGTGCAAATCGCCCTTGGCGCGACCATCCTTGGGATCGTCGCGATCATGATGAAGGCGAAGAAGTCGGAGTATCCCGAAGTCAAGCAAGCCGATGCCCTGTCGACCGCCCTGCGGATCAACGGCATTTATTACGAGCCAACCCTTGGGCGGACCGTTGACTGGAAAATCCATCGTCCCCTGCCAGGGCTTCTTTTGTTCGTGGGCATCGGCGTCATCGCCGGGATGTTCGGGCTGGGGGCCGGGTGGGCTAACGTGCCGGTGCTCAATCTTCTGATGGGCGCGCCGCTCAAGGTTTCGGTCGCCACCAGCAAGTTCCTGTTGTCCATCACCGACACATCGGCGGCCTGGATCTACATCAATCAGGGCGCGGTCCTTGCCATGATCGTCGTGCCCTCGATCATCGGCATCATGCTGGGGTCGATGGTCGGCGTGCGTCTTCTGGCGGTGACCAAGGCGGCCGTGGTGCGCAAGATCGTCATTGTGATGTTGCTGTTCGCGGGCGCGCGCGCCCTGGCCAAGGGTTTGGGATTCTGAGGGGGGGTGAATAATGGGTCACGGCAAGGACATCGACACGGACGACAGACCGCAGGCGACCAAGGAACAGATCGTTTATGCCACTCTGCTGGACTGGGGCATGAAGGTCGGGCTGGCGGCGCTGGTGGTCACCTTCTCGATTTATGTTTTCGAGCTTCTGCCCCCGCACGTACCGCTGGATCAGGTGTCCGGGTACTGGGGATTCAAAAGCCATGACTACCTGGAAAAGGCGGCGGTCGCGCCGGGTTGGGCTTGGCTTGGAATGCTGGGGAACGGTGATTTCCTCAATTTCCTGGGTATCGCCTTTCTGGCGGGGGTCACGATCTTCTGCTACCTACCCGTCATTCCGATGTTCCTGAAGAAGCGGGATTTCGTTTACGCCGGCATTGCCGTCGCCGAAGTGCTGATTCTGGTTTTTGCGGCATCAGGTGTTTTGCATGTCGGGGGCCATTGAGAGTGCGACCGACGATGCGGCCTGTCTGCCACAAGGGGCCCGTCTGCTGGCGGTGATCGACCCGAACGAGCGGGGAGCCGCCGTGGCCCGGCAGGCTTGGCAACTGGCGATGGCGCACGGCGGGTCCGTGGTGGTGGCCACGGTGGTCGATGATGCCCCCCCGGGCTTTGAAACGGATCACTGGCCGTTCCTTCCGCCGGACGAAAGAGAAGCGCGATCAATGGCGCTGGTCCGCCAGCAACTCCGTCAGCTTATGGTGCGCCACCACCTTGACGGTCTTCAGCAACGGGTCGTCGTCGGACAGCCCCGGCAGGCGGTGGCCGACCTGACGGTCCGATTGCGGAGCGATGCGGTGATCGTCGGTCGTTCTGCGTGGTTGGCGCTCGATGCCACCGCGGTGGGATGCGCCGTCGTGGTCGTGCCCACGCCCAGTTGGATCGAGGCGTATATTGTCCGCCCGTTGAGCATGGTTCTGTCCTCCTTGCGTTTGGCACCCGCGACGGTGCCCTCAGTGGCTTTCCGGCCTTTTCATCCGCCTCACCTTCTTGGCCAAAAGTGCCCGGGCGGTCTCGAACTCACCGGCCTCGGCGAAGGCCTCGGCGGCAAAAATCCTCGACAACCAACTTCCAGTCTGGCAACGCATGGTCTGGCGCATAACAGAATCCTTCACCAGGGACGGAACGATGACGCGATGCTCTTAAAGCATCATCCGTGCCACGCCCCGGATCCGTGGTCATCGTGGAGGGCGAGACACCGGAAATGAGATGCAAAACGCAACAGACAGATGCCGCGCCATCGCCCGTGCCATCGCATGGTGCCCTTGAGCATAAGCCGTGACTGATGCTCCAAGGGATTACACGGCACTCCGCTTTCATTTTCTCCGCGCACCGCTCCAGAAAATGATAGGCCAGCAGGGGAATGTCGCCGGCACGATGCGCGAGGGGCATAAGGTGGAGAGTGACGACGTTCAAACGGAAATACAGATCTTCGCGGAAGGCGCCGTTTTTCACCGCTTCAAGAAGATCGCGGTTGGTGGCGGCGATGAACCGAACGTCCACCGTCACCAGGTCGGTGCCGCCAACCCGGAGGAACTCCCGCTCCTGGATCACACGCAAAAGTTTTACCTGCATGGCAGGGGTCATTTCGGTGATTTCGTCGAGGAAGAGCGTTCCGCCAGCCGCCGTTTCGATGAGTCCCTTCTTTCGGGCGTCGGCGCCGGTGAAGGCCCCCTTGTCGTGCCCGAACAGTTCGTTGGTAAGCAGGTCTTCCGTGAAAGCGCCGCAATTGACGGCGACAAACGGCCCCCCTTGACGCCCGCTCGCGGCATGCACAAAGCGGGCGATCCTCTCCTTGCCCGTGCCGCTTGCACCAGTGAGGATGATGTGACACTCTGTGGGGGCAACATGCCGGGCGATTTCCAGGATTCGCAGCATGGCGGGGTCCTTGGTGAGGATCAGGGCCGGGCCGTCCTGCTGTTTGAGATGTTCGCGCACCTCCACGGTCTCGCGCCTGAGCCGGATCTTCTCCATGGCCTCGGCCACCACTGTGCGCACCTCGTCCAGACGGAACGGCTTGGCAATGTAATTGAAGGCCCCCTGCTTCATGGCGCCCACGGCCGACTCGAGGCTGGCGTAACCGGTGATCAGGATGACCTCGCTGTCGGGCTGAAGGTCACGGCATCGCCGCAGCACCTGCATGCCATCGATCCGCTCCATTTTCAGATCGGTCAGAACGACATCGACCGCCTGTTTTTCCAGGATGGCCAGGGCAGCAGGGCCGCTACAGGCGGTCAGAACCTCGTAGCCATCCTTCGACAGGACATGTTCAAGATTGCGGACGGCGATGCGTTCGTCATCAACAACCAAAAGCCGCCCCGATAGGGTCCGCGGCTGGGTATCGTTGGGGCGCTGGAGAACCGTACCCGCAGGCGGGTGGTTGGCCGGCGGGTTGGCCCCGGCGGGTTGGAAGGAACCTCATGGGCCGCCGCCGTCGGTATCCGCCATTTCCGTGCCGCGCCCATTTTGTTCTCTCCTGTCAGCGTCCGTGGCAAAACCCTCGGCCGGAGCCGGAAGCATAACGAAAAATGAGCTGCCCTGGCCAGGGGTGCTGTCAACCGTTACATACCCCCCGTGTTCCTTGACGATCTCGTAAACGACGAACAACCCAAGACCCGTGCCCCGGCCAATGTCCTTGGTCGTGAAAAAAGGGTCGAAGACATGCGGCAGATCCGCCGCCGCGATGCCGGTTCCACTGTCCCGCACCTCGATCACGATCATGGTGTCGGCGGCCATGCAGCGGGCGGCATAGGCCATGGTTGTTTCATGCGCGCCGACGGTGGAGCCTAGCCCCGCGTTCTGGCTGTAACGGGTGGCGGAAAGAACCACCTCGCCCTCCGTGGTGGCCTCCACCGCGTTCTTGATCAGGTTGAGGAAGACCTGCTGAAGCCTTTGTTTGTCGGCAAAAACAACGATGTCTTCGGGCACCGCAACATCCACCCGGACCGTCCCTGGCAACTCGCCCTTGATGAACAGCAAGGTCTCCTCGATCAACTGCCGCAGAAGTACCGACTTGCCAACGAATTCCTGCTGACGGGTAAATTCAAGCAATGACCGCACGATATTGCGTGCGATGTCACTTTGCTGGTCGATCTGTTCGAGCAGTTCCCGGAGAAAGTCATGATCGGCGGTATCAAACTCCTCAAGCAGAATCTGGCACGAGGTCGAAATGTTCGAGAGCGGATTGTTCAACTCATGCGCCACGCCGGAAACCAATGTGCCCAGAGCGGCAAGCTTGTTGCTGAAGTGCAGATGGCGCTGACGCCACTCGATCTCCTTGAGCATGCGGTTGAACGCCTGGCTGAGCGATACGATCTCGCGATCATGGGAGGGCAGGCTGATGGCGTCGAGACGTCCATGCGCGATGGCATCCATGCTGCGTTCCATGGCGACGAGCGGCCGGGACACGATGCGGGCAAGAATTTGCCCCGCCGCTATCAGAAGCGCGACAAGTCCCACAATGAATCCAATCAGGTTGGATCTATGTGCCGCAAGGGCCGTTTTTATGCCGTTCCGCTCGGTCCGTTGTAACTGTTCGGCGACGGTTGTGACCGTTTTGCCATGACGGCGCACATCGCCGTTCGCCGTTTCGGGATCGTGGAGAGACGGCAGGGCCAGGTGGTCAACGGCCTGTTGGTAGGCGTCCAGGGCGCTTTCCAGGGGAACAATGCTGCGTTCCTCCCCCCCCCACGGCCACAAAGTCGGCACGATGGTCATGGAGAATCGCATTGGCTTTCTTCAGATAGGCGATGGTTTCAAGGTGGTCACTGGCCTGTCCGTACAGCAGGTAGTTCTTTTCGAACCGCCGCGCTTCCATTGTCATATCGAAAAATTCGGACACACGGGTACCGGCCAGGATTTGATCCTCGATGGTCCACAATTCGTAAAGGGCAAACATTGACAGGCCGACAAGGAGCATGCCGATGCAATAATACCCGACGTTGATCTTGAGCCGTAGCGACGGCATGCCGACTCCGGGGAGTATGAAATGCGGGCGCCCCTGTGCCGTTGCGATAGGCAAGGAAAAGGAATCGGGGGGTGCGGGGGAGGCCGTGGCCTCCCCGGGCGCCTCACCGCACAATCATGAAGTAAACCACGCCCACAACGGCACTGACAACCAGCGTCTTCAACATGTCGGCATGAAAGCGCACCGTCGCGATCAAAGCACCCGCCGCCAAAACCAGCGCGGCACCATCCAGCGTCTGCCAAACCGGCAGCAGCAGCCGAACCCCCAGGGCGTGGATCTCCTCCACCCGACCAAACAGAACATGCAAGGCGAACCAGATGCCAAGGTTAAGAACCACCCCAACCACAGCGGCGGTAATGGCGGACAGAGCGGCGCTCAAGGTCTTGTTGCCGCGCAGGGACTCGATATAGGGCGCCCCCAGGAAAATCCACAGAAAACAAGGCGCGAAGGTGACCCACGTGGTCAGACTCGCCCCCAGTACGCCGGCCCACACCGGATCAAGGGTGCCCGGCGCCCGGAAGGCGGCAAGAAAGCCGACGAACGCCAGCACCATGATCAGCGGACCGGGAGTGGTCTCGGCCAAGCCCAGGCCGTCCATCATCTCCCCCGGCGCCAGCCAGCCATAGGTGGTCACCGCCTGCTGCGCCACATAGGCCAGAACGGCATAGGCGCCGCCGAAGGTCACGACCGCCATCTCGCTGAAAAAAAAGCCCTCCTGGAGAAAAACGCCGCTTATCCCCTGCATCAGGGCCAGGACCAGCAGCGGGGCGAACCAGACCGCGAGCCAAAAGACCGCCACCCTGATCGCCCGGGCCGTCGAGGGCCGCGTGTGCTCCGCCGCACCGTTGGCCAGAAGAGCATCGACGACCGGCGCCGCGCCCGCCTTGGGTGTCTGGCCTTTGATGACGACGAACCGCTCCGGCCACAGCCGCCCCCCGGCCAACCCGATTCCCGCCGCCGCCAGCACGATCAGGGGAAAGGGAATGTCGAAAAAAAAGATGGCAACGAACGCCAGGATCGCGAGCATCCCCATGACCGCGTTCTTCAGGGCGCGCTTGCCGATGCGCAACACCGCCTCCACCACCACCGCCAGCACCGCCGCCTTGATACCAAAGAACAGGCCCTGCACCAGCGTGATCTCGTGGAACACGGCATAGAGAAAGCTCAAGGTGACGATGACGACGAATCCCGGCAGCACGAACAGGGTGCCGGCCACGATGCCGCCCCAGCTCTTGTGCAGCAGCCAGCCCATGTAGATGGCGAGCTGCTGGGCCTCCGGCCCGGGCAACAACATGCAGTAGTTTAGGGCATGCAGAAAGCGCTCCTCGCTGATCCAACGTTTTTCGTCCACCAGCAGGCGGTGCATCATGGCAATCTGCCCGGCGGGACCGCCAAAGCCGGTCAGACCGATCCGCAGCCATAGTCGGAAGGCTTCCGCGAAGGATATCGGGGACACACCAGGGATCGTCTGATGGCGTGCCGCACCGTGTTGGGTCATGGAGTGGTTCCTTTTTGTGAGGGCCGACGCCGTATCGATAGCATTGTTTCATCGGCAGCCGTTTCTATTGATACAGATGTATCATATCATCGGTGGGATGGGTGAGGCAAGCGTTGTCCGCGGCGATGGGCGCATGATAGGGTCATACGATGAACGAGGAGACGACCATTGGGGCGAACCGGCAGACGGAAGACAGGGCGCCCTGGCTGGTGCTGATTTACCAGCTTCCGCCGAAACCGGCCTATTTCCGGGTCAAGATCTGGCGCCGGTTGCAGGTTCTGGGCGCCATCAACGTCAAGAATTCGGTTTATGTTCTGCCGCGGACCGAACGGACGATCGAGGACCTGCAATGGGTTCGCCGCGAGATCGAGGACGGGGGCGGCGAGGCGGCCGTGTGTGAGGTCCGTTTCCTCGATGGCCTGGATGATGGACAGATCCGGTCTCTTTTTCAGGCGGCCCGTGATCCGGAGTATCGGGAACTCGCGGCCGAAGCGCAAGGCGTGCTCGATCGGCTGGGAATGAACGAAGAAACACGGGCGGAGGCAACAGCCCATTTGCGCCGGTTGCGCAGGCGCTTCACCCAGGTGAGTGCCCTCGACTTCTTCGGCGCCCCGGGACGCGCCATGGCCGACACGTTGCTCAATGGCATCACCCGGCACCTGACGCCAACGCCCGTTCCTTTCGCGGGTGACCCGCGCGCGGCGTTCAGGAATCGGACATGGGTGACCCGCGCCGGCGTAGAGGTAGACCGTATCGCCTCGTCATGGTTAATTCGCCATTTCATTGATTCCCAGGCGGTCTTTCGCTTCGTTGCATCCTCAAATCCCATGCCGGCGCCGGGCGAGGTGCGCTTTGACATGTTCGAAGCCGAGTTCACCCATGTGGGCGATCTGTGCACCTTCGAGGTGCTGATGGAGCGGATGCAACTCGATGATAGGGCCTTGCGCTCGATCGCCGAAATCGTTCACGACCTCGACGTGAAGGACGACAAGTTCCACCGGGAGGAAGCCGCCGGACTGGCCATGGTCTTCGGCGCCATCATCACGGCTCATACCACGGATGAGGCGCGCATCACCCGCGGCGGTATTCTTCTGGATGACCTCTACCGCATGTTTGGGAAAAGGGACCATCTCGCCAGATGTCCCCCACCACGGGATACCGGAATAGAAGGCTTGTCCTTTCCCGCATTCTGGTTTTCCATGTTCAACGAACAAGCCTGATTGACGCTCGAGGGGATGGTATCAAATCGCGCCCTGGCCCGTGATCTCCGGTCCTCCCCACATCTTTTCAAGGTTATAAAACATGCGAACTTCGGGCCTGAACAGGTGGACCACCACATCGCCGGCATCGAGCAGCACCCAGTCGCATTCACGCATGCCTTCAAGACTGACAACCACCCCTTGAGCCTTCAGCCGTTCCATCAGATGTTCCGCCATGGCGCCCACCTGACGGGACGAACGTCCCGTGGCGATGACCATGTAATCGGCGATGGAGGTCTTGCCGTTCAGATCGACGACAATGATGTCTTCCGCCTTGTCATTGGCGAGCGACGTCGGGAGTGTCGCGGAAAGGGAATGGTGCATGTCGCAGGCATGGACTGGGGACTTCCTTTGGCTCAAGCACGCCCCTTCCCACCAGAGGGTGGCGGTGGCGCGGATTCGGGTCGCCGATTCCGGATGCGGACGAATCGGCAGAAACACCCACGCCGGTGCCTTCCGCCCGGCCAGGATACGGGCCTTTTTCGGGGAAACACGTTCGTGAACGAAACGCCGTGCCGCCGCACCGGCCAAGGCCTTCAAAGAATAAGGCCATCGGGCCAGAACCGCAACGGGCACCATATGGAATAAACGCGGCCAGCGTCGCCACTGGCTCACTTGCGCCAAGTTGTCGGCGCCCATCAGCCAGATGAAACGGCAGCGGCGATAACGCCGGCGCAGGCGATCCACGGTATCCACCGTATAACGGGTGCCAAGCCGTGCCTCGAGGTCGGACACGAACAGGCGCGGGTCGGTGGCCGCCACGGCTTGCGCGCGCGCAAGACGCTCTGCCATCGGCGCCATACCCATTATGGGTTTCAAGGGATTCTGGGGCGAAACCAGCCACCAGACTTCGGAAATTCCCAAGGCGCGAATCGCCATCTGGCTGATATGGACATGCCCCCCATGGGCCGGATTGAACGAGCCGCCCAACAGGCCCACGGTCCTTCGCCACATCGGCATGCCGCTTCCCTACCGTACCATTCTACCATACCATTCTGCGCGTGGTAGCCTTTTTCTTCTCGCGGTCCGGCTGGGTGGCGAGAATCCATTCCTTGGTTTGCATGAAGCGAGGGGCAAGGAACCGGTAGGTATCCCGTAACAAATCTGGAATTATTTCAGAATGCTGAACCGGAACGGGCTTCCATTTGGTGGTGATGTCATCCCAACTGATCAGCCGGCGATAAAGGACATTGCGGGCATTGGAGATGAACTTGATCTGATTGTCTATGTTCTTGAGGATGGAGAGGATTTCGCCTGTCTGGGCATCGGTTTCATCGAAACCTTCACGCAGTTGTCGCACCGCCAGCTCGATCAGCCGCGCCACCGGATCGGCGATTTCAAGCACGCTCCGTTCATATCCATAAAGCCGCCGCAACCCTTGGACCTTTTGTTGCACCATCAGAACAGCCTTGAAACGGTCCCGCAGGGCTTCGATATAGGAAAGCTCTTTTGCCATTCTTTCGATATAGCTCACGACATCTTGTTTCCGGTCCCGCCCAAGGCCAAGACATTCGGCGGCTTCGGTAAGGGCGGCGTTGATTTTTTTCTGCGCCGTCGGATCGTTGGCCACCTGCATCAATTCTTCGGGATTGGAGATGATATGCTCATCCCCGACGAGCCAAGTCACGAGCTGCATGGTCAGGCGTTGATAGGCGATGGTGACGTGCCCTCCGGAGGGAGACCACGAAGCGGCGGTGCTGAAGACTTCCTTTGGCAGCGGGTCCCCGATGCGTAAACCACGAACATACTCAAGGGATTCTTCGATTTTGTGCAACATGTGACCATCGGCCGAATCGTCTGCAATCATGAATTCCCGTTGGATTCCCGGCAGGGGCAAGGCCACATCGATGTCTCCCATTTTCAGGAACAGGGCTGCTTGCCGGGTTTGCTCGGACAAAGCGAAGAACACGCCGGGGAACGAAGTAAAAAACTTGTGTTCGAATTTCACGACCCGCCCCTCGTCGATTGAAGGGGGCGGCGTTTCCGGCGGGGGGCTTCGGGACTGCTCATGGCTGGGCATTCCAACGTGTTTTGTCTCCTTGACATGAAGTGATTTTCTCTCAAGCTTTGCATTCTGTCCAGGGCGCCAATCGTCCGGGGATCACGGACAAGGAACCGTCGCCATGCCCCCTCTTTCCTTCACCTGTCTTACCAAGGAGGGTGCGGCCCGGCTGGGCCGGCTGGTCACCGCCCACGGGGGGATCGACACCCCGGCGTTCATGCCGGTGGGAACGGTGGCCACCGTCAAGGCCATGACCCCGGAGGCCGTGGCGGCCACCGGGGCGCACATCATCCTTGCCAATACCTACCATTTAATGCTGCGCCCCGGGGCGGAGCGGGTAGCGCGCATGGGGGGCCTGCATCGTTTCATGAACTGGCCGGGACCGATCTTGACCGATTCGGGTGGATTCCAGGTCATGTCCCTGGCGGGCCTGCGCACGATTGACGGGGACGGTGTGACCTTCCGCTCCCACATCGACGGCGCAAAACACCACCTGACGCCGGAGCGCTCCATCGCCCTTCAGCATCTGCTCGAGGCCGACATTACCATGGCGTTCGATGAATGTACTCCCTTCCCTGCCACACCAGAACAGGCTGCCGCTTCCATGCGGCTTTCCATGAACTGGGCGGAACGCTGCCGGAAGGCGTTTGTCGAACGCCCGGGCCATGGCCTATTCGGCATCGTTCAGGGAAGCGTCTACCCGGAATTGCGTGCGGAATCGGTGCATCATCTGCTTGGGATCGGGTTCGACGGCTATGCCATCGGCGGCCTGGCGGTGGGGGAAGGGCGGGAAACGATGTTCGCCGTGCTGGAGGCCACCGTTCCTGTGCTGCCGGATGATCGCCCGCGGTATCTGATGGGGGTCGGCACACCAGAAGATTTGGTGGAGGGCGTCTTGCACGGAATCGACATGTTCGATTGTGTCCTGCCCACCCGTTCTGGTCGCACCGCCCAGGCCTTCACGGGCCGTGGCAGGGTCAATCTACGCAATGCCCGCCATGCCGAAGATCCCCGTCCGCTGGATGACGCCTGCCCATGCCCCACCTGCCGTTCCTACAGCCGCGCCTATCTGCACCATCTGGTGCGGAGCGGCGAGATTCTGGGGGCGATGCTGTTGACCGGGCACAATCTGTTCTTCTATCAAACCCTGATGCAGACCCTGCGCACGGCCCTTGCCGAAAACAGGCTTGGGACCGTTGCGGAATCGTTGCTCCAGGGGCTTGCCCTGGGCGATCTGCCCCCTCTGACGGTGTAATATAATACCCCATTCATGGGCCACGCCACAAGGCAGATGAGCCAAGGACGGCGCGGGCGTCCGCCCGGTGTCTGAGGGAAAGCCCTCACGATCAAGGGGATGAAATCCCCCCTCAACCGGGTGCCCACACAAACAGCACGGTGGTTTTGCCATAAACCCGGGCATCGGCCACACGGAAACCGGGGGGGGGCACAAACAGGGTCCGATGTTCGATCACACATAATGCTCCCGGGGTCAGCCAACCGGTCACCTGCAAGGCGGCCAGAGCAGGGGCGGCGTCATCGCTGTCATAGGGAGGATCGAGAAAAGCCAGCGTGCAGGCCAGCGTAGTCCGCGGCGGACGCAAGGCATCGTGCGCCAGAATCGTGCTTTGGCGTGTCAGGTTGAAGGCCCGTGCATGGGCCGTGATCCCGGCGCGCGCGGCGGTGCTGGAATCGATGAAACTGACATGGGCGGCCCCCCGCGACAGGGCTTCAAATCCCATGGCGCCGGTGCCGGCAAAGACATCCAGCACCCGGGCTTTGTCCAACGTCCAGTCCTCGCCCTGGAAACGGTGCACCATGATATTGAAGATCGCCTGCCGCGTGCGATCGGCGGTGGGTCGAACCCCCTCCGGCACGGACATGAACCGCCGCCCGCGCAAGGCGCCGCCGATGATACGCATGTGGGCCTCTTTCCAAAAAATACCCTCTTGTGTTTCACGACCATAGCGACGGCGAAAGGCCGACACCAGGGTCATTCTGGATCATCGCCTTTGCAGGCGATTGCCTTGCGGATTCTCCTCCCTTCGTCCGCCATTCAGTTCTCTTCCACTTGAGCAACATCAAAGACAGGAACCCGTCCTGCCGTTTTGTTGGTCCGTAGGAATCGGGCACCGTCCGGCTTCATCACACGATGGCGCGCACGAGCGCGCAAAGGATAGCGCGATAGCGCGCAAAGGCCTTATCACGTCAGGAGAGCAAATGCCATGTCGAACGATCATTCACACGACACTGAACGGGTTCCCTTTATGCAATAGCTTCTGGACAATCCTTTCCTGCTGCTGTTCATCGGCATCACCGTTCCCGCCGCCAGCTATATCATCTGGGGAGTCATGGAGGTCATTTCGATTCCGCTCGCCCGTTGAACGCCCCCGCATTGACAGAAAATTGACAAAGGAAAGGACGCATTATGGCCATCATGCCTCCGACCGAAAGGTTGTGGTGGAACGAACCGGTGGAGAAATCCGAGGTTCTGTGGGTCGCCGTGGCCCTGATCTGGGCCTTGATCATGTTTTTCATGATGCCGTACTGGCATGTCGTCGGTCGGCAGAACCTGTCGAACGAAGCCTATCGGGTCAGGGCGGAAGATTTCTCGACCCGGACCGAAGCCATGGTGGCAAAACACACGGTTCGGGAGGAAAAAACGCAAACCGGCTCCAGCGTTTCGGTGGTCCACCCGCCAGCCGGCGGCGATATTTATATGCTCGCGCGGCTGTGGGAGTGGTACCCCGTTCTTGAACTGGAAAAGGACAAAAGCTACCGGCTCCATCTGTCTTCCATGGACTGGCAGCATGGATTTTCTCTCCAGCCGGAGAACATCAACCTTCAGGTCCATCCCGGATACGAAATGGTGGTGACCGTCACCCCAACCAGTACGGGAACGTTCACCGTGATATGCAATGAATTCTGCGGCATCGGCCATCATACGATGGTTGGCCGGATTCATGTCGTTGACGGCAAGTGACAACGGGGGAGCCGATGAATACCTTTTGAGTCCCCCTTCCATCAAAGCCAGACTCCTTGAATCACACGCAGATTCGTGCCGTCAACAACCCATTGCGCTAAACTGATAGATGGTCAGGAAGACAAACTGATCAAGCTGATCCGCGAGGGCGTCGGCACCACCCCCCATCCCGGACGCGGCGCCAACTTCGTGCATCCCAAGTATGGCCCGGTGTGGGCGACGAGCCATCTTGGCAGCGACGACGTGATTCTGATCGGCACCGATCCGGAGGAGCATCCCCAGCATGCCTGGAAAGTGGTGCAAACCCTGAAGGGACAAGGGGGCGGTTCGTTGTTCGTCAAGACCCATCCAAAGTCCCGCAACCTGTGGGTCGATACGCCGCTCAACCCGGAAGCGCCGCTGGCCTCGTCGATCGCGGTGTTTGATCTCGACAACCTTGACAAGCCCTATGAGGTGATTCCCATCGGCGAACTGTCGGGTATCGGCAAGGGCATCCGCCGGGCTTTGCAGGGCGAATACAACAAGGCCGGCGACGAGGTTTGGTTCTCGGTCTGGAACGGCAAGGAGGACGAATCGGCGGTGGTCGTCATCGACGACAAGACCCGGAAGGTCAAAACGGTGATCAAGGACAAGCGCCTGATCACGCCGACGGGCAAGTTCAACGTGTTCAATACGATCAATGATGTGTACTGAAAATAAAAAACCAACCTTGCGAGGGGCCATTGGCCCCTCGCGCTCCCCGTTTCTTGTTGGGGCGTCCTGGGCATTGGCAACCGCTGTGGTTTTGAGCGGAACGACGCACGGGACGGATCTTCAAGCCCTGCGGCGCCACGATTGCGGCGCGTGCCACGGCTTGACCTTGCAGGGCGGCCTGGGACCGCCCCTGACGCGCGAGACCTTGGCCTCCCGCGATGACGCCGGCCTGATCGACACCATCCTCGATGACCATCCCGGCACCCCCATGCCGGCCTGGGCACCTCTTTTAAGCCGGGAGCAAGCAGCGCAGATGGTGCGTCTGTTACTGGGGACGGAAACAGAGGAGGCCCGTGAAACGCTTGCCCTGGTGATCGAACGGGCAAGCGGCTCGATTCTCGTGATCGACGCAACGATCCACACCGTGCTGGGACGGATCAAGGGCTTGGGGGATTTAAGCCATGCCAGCATGGAATTCTCCCGTGACGGCCGGTATGCCTTTGTTTTCGGGCGGAACGGCGGTTTGACCAAACTCGATCTCAAGACGCGACAAATCGTTGCCCGTGTTCTGCAAAGCGGCAACAGCATCGGCGGCGCCCTGAGCCGGGACGGGCGTTTCGTCGCGGTGGCCAACTACACCCCGGGCGGGGTGCGGGTGTTCGAAACCGCGACCCTTGCCTCCGTCGCCGATATTCCCGCCATCAGCCGCGCGGGTGGTGCCCCTTCCAAGGTCGTCGGGCTTGTCAGCGCCCCCGGCGCGCGGTTCGTGTTCAGCCTGTTTGAAGCGGGCGAGATTTGGCTTCTGGATCTGGCCGACCCACTCACTCCCAAGATCCAGCGGTATCAGGACGCCGGCCCCCTGCCCTATGATGCCTTTCTCACTCCTGACGGGCGGTCCTATATCGCCGGCCTGTTCGGCACGGAGGCCATGACCCTTCTTGACCTGGAACGACCCGGGGCGGGGGCACGCCGGATTCTCGACGGCTACCGGAAGGGAGAATCCTTGCGGCCGGTCTATAAAATGCCGCATCTCGAAGGGTGGACGGTCGCCGGAACATCCGTGCTGTTCCCGGCCGTCGGCGCGCCCCAGGTTCTGGTGGCCGACACCACGGCCTGGACCCTGACCGACCGCATTCCGGTGCAGGGACAGCCCGTGTTCGTGGTCTCGCGTCCCGATGGCCGCGAGGCGTGGGTGAACTTCGCCCTTCCCGACAACGACACGATCCAGGTGATCGACGTGACCACCCGCCGGGTGGTCCGCACGCTCAAGGTGGGCCGGGGAATCCTGCACATGGCGTTTGCCCCCCAGGGCGATGCGGTATGGATTTCGTCACACGATGACGACACGATCATCCTGTGCGATCCCGTGACCCACGAGAAAACCGGCACGATTCCGGCCCTTGGACCAAGCGGCATCTTCTTTGCGACATTGAAAACAGATGATCGAGGCAGAGGCCCATGACTCGCATCCCCTTGAATCCCGTCGAGCGCCGGCTTGTGGACTCCTTTCAGCGGAACTTTCCGCTCATCCCGCGGCCGTTTCGCATTTTGGCCGAAACGTTACGCCTGACCGAAGGGGAAGTGCTCCACACCCTCGGCCAACTCGCCAAGGCCGCCGGGGTCGTCAACCGGGTCGGACCGGTGTTTCGTCCCCACGGTATCGGCTCCAGCACCCTTGCCGCCCTGCGGGTGCCACCGGAACGGCTGGAGGCGGTGGCCGCCTGTGTCAGCGCTTACGAAGAGGTCAATCATAACTATGAGCGCGAGCACACATTTAATCTGTGGTTCGTCATCACCGCGGCCACCCCCGATCGTCTCGCCCGCGTGCTGGAAGACATCGCCCACCGCACCGGCTGTGAAATGCTGAACCTGCCGCTCGTGCACGCCCATCACATCGATCTTGGATTTCCTCTCGCATGGAACTGACGGAACGCGACCGGCGGTTTGTGGCCGCCATTCAAGGGGGGCTGCCCTTGGTGGAAAGGCCCTATCACGCCATTGGCGCCGCAACCGGCTTGTCGGAAGACGAGGTTCTGCATGCCCTGGCGCACATGATGGCCCGGGGATTGATCACCCGCTTCGGAGTGGTGTTGCGCCATCGGTTCCTGGGCTATCGGGCCAATGCCATGGTGGTCTGGGACATCCCCGACGGTCAGGTGGCTGAGGCAGGAGAGCGGCTCGCCCCGGCTGCAAGGAAGTGACGCTATGCTATCAAAGGCAACGGCAACCGCCCGCGTGGCCCTACAACCTGTTCTGCATGATTCATGGCCACGAACGGCACGGGGTGCTGGACCGGGTGCGAACCCTGGCGGCCCGTTGCGGCCTGAGCACAACGCCGCACGCCGTTCTGTTCAGCGGGCGCTGCTTCAAGCAACGCGGCGCGCGCTACGTCACGGGGAACGCCGGTCATGACGCCCCTTGACGTCCTCGATCGTGCCCTGGTCAACCGCCTGCAGGACGGCATCGACGTTTGCGAGCGCCCGTTTCTTCCCGTTGCCGCCGCCCTGGGCCTTGCGGAAGAGGACCTGCTGGACCGGTTGACCCGGCTGGTCGCGCAGGGGGTTTTGTCCCGTTTCGGGCCGCTGTTCGATACCGAACGGCTGGGGCGGCGGGCTGACCCTGGCCGCCCTGCGGGCGCCAACGGCGGATTTCGACCGCATCGCCGCGATCGTCAATGCCTGGCCCGAAGTCGCACACAATTATGCCCGCGACCACGCCTTCAACATGTGGTTCGTGATCGCGACCGAACGACCGGAGCAGGTGGAAACCGTCATTGCCGGGATCGAACGCGCCACCGGCCTGACGGTGCTTGTTCTGCCGCGCCTTGCCACCTTTCACCTGGGCTTGAGGTTCAAGGCATGACGTTCCCGCACTCAACCATACTCCCGACCGCCGATCGGCATCAGCGTCTTGTGCCGCTCAAGTCACCACTGGCTCTCCATGCACATCACGTCAAGCGGGTATAATACATGCACGACACGAAACCAGAGGACCTCGATCGCCGCCTTGTTCGTATCCTTCAGGAGGGATTACCCCTGGTGCCGCGGCCCTATCACGCCGTGGCCGAGGGGATCGGCGTTGCGCCCGAGGAGGTCCTCGTCCGGCTCCAAGACATGTGCCGCCGCGGCGTGATCCGGCGCATCGGTGCCATCCCCAATCATTATGCCCTGGGCTATGGCGCCAACGGCATGACGGTGTGGGACATTCCCGAAGACCGCATCGCCGTCCTCGGAGAGCACGTCGGCGCCCTGCCGTTCGTCAGTCATTGCTATCAGCGGCCGCGGCGCCCTTTGTGGCCTTATACCCTGTTCGCCATGGTCCATGCCCGTGATCGCGTGACGATGGACCAGAAAGTCAACACTCTGGCCACCCTGATCGGTTCCGCGGCCCGTGACCACCAAGTGTTGGTTAGCACCCGCATCCTGAAAAAGACCGGTCTTCGTTTCGCCGGCTGACCAGAAAGCACAAACAGAAGGAAAGAGAAGGTTGCTCCGCATCAGCACTCTCCTCCGGGAACTGGAGACCAAAAACGTGGACGCAGAGTCGCGCCGCCTGCCTGCCGTTGAATCTCCCACGACGGCGCCGGTTGTGGTGTGGAATCTGACGCGGCGGTGCAATCTCTCCTGCCGGTATTGTTACGCGATGGCGGCGGACCGGACGTTTCCGAACGAACTGGCGACCCGCGAGGCCCTTGCCGTGCTCGACGATTTGCAGGCTTTCGGGGTCCGCGCCCTGATCCTGTCGGGGGGAGAACCGCTGTTGCGGTCGGATTGTTTCATCCTGGCCCGCCGGGCCAAGGCGCTTGGTCTGCATGTCGCCTTGTCCTCCAATGGCACGCTGCTCGATGACCGGGCGGCGGAAGCCCTTTGCTCCATCGGGGTTGATTACGTCGGCATCAGCGTTGATGGCATCGGCGCCACCCACGACCACATCCGTGGCCACGAGGGTGCGTTTTACCGCAAGCCTCGCGGGGGGGCGTGCGGCGGTGCCGGCAGCGGGGGCTGAAGGTGGGCCTGCGCTTCACCTTGACCTGCGACAACAGCACCGAACTGCCGGCGATTTTGAGTCTTCTCGACGACGAGGGGATCGACCGGTTCTATCTCTCGCACCTTAACCATGCCGGGCGGGGGCGCCGCTGCGAGGATCCACTCCGGTCCATCACCCGCCGTGTGGTCGAAGGACTGTTCGCCGAAGCCCTGCGGCTCGCGCAAAACGGCAGCCCCCGGGATGTGGTGACCGGCAATAATGATGCCGACGGCGTATGCCTTTTATTATGGATTCGGCAGCGCTTCCCCCAGCATGCCGAACGGATCGAGACGAGTCTGCGGCGGTGGGGCGGCAACGCGAGCGGCATTGCGGTGGCGAACATCGATGCCACCGGCACGGTTCATCCGGACACCATGTGGGGCCACCATCGTCTGGGCACGGTCGGGGAGCAGCCCTTTTCCCGCATCTGGCGTGACTCTTCTGATCCGCTGTTGGCGGGTCTGCGGCAACGACCCCGGCCGGTGCAGGGGCGCTGCGGCGCCTGCCGGTATCTTGATCTGTGCAACGGCAATGCCAGGGTGCGGGCCTGGCGGGCCTTTGCCGATCCGTGGGCTGAAGACCCGGGCTGTTATCTGACGGATGCGGAAATCGGCTGTTCTCTCTGAACACCCACCACGGCCACCCCCCTGCCAGCCACGCGGTGCCCCACCCATTTCATTCCAACGACATCGGGGAGTACCCACGGCGTTCAATCAGAATCGCCGCGTCCGCAAGGGAATCGGCCACAAAGTCGGGCATGATCTTTCCTTCACGCTCGACCGCGGCGCCATAGCCGGTGCGCACGAGGATGGTCACGGCCTGCACCGCCTGTCCCAACGCGATGTCGGCCAGTTTATCACCGACCATGTACGCCGCTTCGGGATCGAAGCCATGATCACGAACCGCCCTTTCCACCAGTCCCGGTCGCGGTTTGCGGCAGGCACAGGCCTCCTCGGGGCCGTGTGGACAGACATAAAGGCCGTCAAGCCTAACCCCTTCCTGGGCGAGAAGCAGGTTCAGCCGGGCGTTCACCGCTTCAAGTTGCGCCATATCGAAATAGCCGCGCGCAATACCCGACTGATTGCTGAGCACGATCAGCCCGAGTCCCAAGGATTGCAATCGCCGCAACCCCTCGACCGCCCCCGGCAGAAGAACCACCTGCTCCGGGCGGGAGAGATAATGGGCCTCCACGTTGATGGTGCCGTCACGATCAAGGAGCACATAGCGTCGTGTCATGGCGCGCGCCTGTTGATTCCAAGAGTTTTGATCATCGGCGCACCAGCCGTTCCGCATAAAAAGCATCCATGCCACCGATTTCGGCCCACTGGCAGGGCAGCGTGCGCAAGGCTCCCGCCGCCGTCAGAAAGGGCGCCAGCATCGCCGGTGCGCCAACATTCGGCGCCCGCGCGAGGGGCAGGCCGTCCGCCAGGGCGGCGGCGATTCTTTCCGGCCCTTCTGCGGACTCGAGCGAACAAACGCTATACACCAGGACACCGCCCGGTTTCAGCATGGCCGCCGCGGCGGCAAGCAGCCGACCCTGAAGGGCCGCGAGCGCCACGACATCCTTTGGCCTTTTCAGGCGCAGAACGTCGGGATGGCGGCGCACCGTGCCGGTTGCCGAACAAGGCGCATCCAGAAGAACCGCATCGACCAACTCCGGTGGCTGCCAGGTCGTGGCGTCGGCGTAAACAACCGTCACGGTTTCCGCCAGTCTCAGCCGCTTCAGGTTGGCCGACAAACGATCAAGCCGTCGCCGGGAAGAATCCACGGCCCACACCCGCGCTCCGGCGGCGGCCAGTTGCGCCGTTTTGCCACCGGGGGCGGCGCACAAATCAACGATCGTCCGTCCCGTCTCTGCGCCCAACAGCTGCACCGGCAAGGCGGCGGCGGCATCCTGTGCCCACCAGGCCCCTTCCGTAAATCCCGGCAAGGCCTCAACGGAACCACCCGCCCGGCAGCGCACAGTGCCAGTCGGAAGAACGTGCCCCCCCAGCCGTTCGGCCCACAGGGGAGCTTGGCTCATCACCGTGACCGATACATCAAGGGGCGCTTCCGCCAGGCTGGCCTCGGCGATGGCACGCGCCTGATCCAAACCATAGGCCGTCGTCCACGACCGCCACAGCCAGTCGGGCACATCGTGGCGCACCGGGTCTTGCGCCGCGGCGTGCGCGTGGCCTTCGCGGGTCAGCCGGCGCAAAACGGCATTGACGAGTCCCTTGCCGGCGGCGGGCGCCAGGGCCACGGCGCTATCGACCGCGGCATGGGGGGGCGTCTCCAGAAACACGATTTGGCACACCCCAAGCCGCAGGACATCCCGCGTCACCGCCAGGGACGACCCCAGCGGATGTGCGAGACAGGCCTCGATCAGGGCATCGATCCGGCCCAGCCGGCGCAAGGTCGTTGCCACCAGCAGCCGGGCGAAGGCCCGGTCGCGCGGAGACAATTCAGGCCAGGCCGTGGTTTCCTCCACCGCCTCCTCCAGAGGCCGGCGGCGGGAGAGAACCGCCTGCAGCACAGCCAAAGCCGCAGCGCGCGCGTTCAGGACAGGGGAAGAGGAACGAACGACAGGCATGGTCACTCCATTATGGCGCTAGAACTTCCCGCCGGATCTCGTAGAGCATCACCGCCGTTGCGATCGCGAGATTCAGCGAATCGACGGAACCGGTCATGGGAATCCGCACAAGGCGCGTGCACGTTTCCGCCAGGGCCGGAGACAACCCAGGCCCCTCGCCGCCCATGATCAACAAGACCGGTTCCCTGTAATGCCCCCGGAAATCCTCGCCCGCGGCAGGAGCGGCGCCCACCACCGTGCCGGGCCAGGCGGCGCTCCACGCCCGGAACGCCTCCTGCTCCATGCGGGCCAGGGGAACGTTGAAAATCGACCCCATGGTGGCCCGCACCGCCTCCCGGGAATAGGGATCGCAGCAGGCCCCGACAAGCAGGACTCCCTTTGCGCCAACGGCATCGGCGGTGCGCACGATGGTGCCAAGATTGCCCGGATCGCGGACTTCCTCCAGGACCACCCACACGCCTTTTTCTTCGGGGGCCGCCGGGGGAAGGGGTTTCCACCGCTGGGCGAAAACGGCGATAAGATCTTGCGGATTATCGCGGGCCGCCACCTTGGCGAACGCCGGTTCGGCCAGGGCGAGACACGGGACGCCACATTCGGCGGCCCAGGCGATCAGGACCGCGGACATTCTTTTTTTATCTCCGGCGTCTGCATCTTCACGCATCAAAAGGAAACGCGGCACCCAGCCCCGGTCACGGCCCGTGGCGATCACCTTCAAGCCCTCGGCCACGAATATACCCTCCGCCCGCCGCACCTTGCGCCGGTCAAGGGCACGCACCAGTTTCACGATCGGATGATGCAGGCTGGTGATCGTGCGTTCGATGCGTTCAGCCATGACTTTCCCACCGCGTGAACAGGGATGTGGACAAGGCCCGCCCCCCCTGGGCTTCCCGCACCACTAGCTCCCCGCTTTCGCAGTGTCCGCCCCGTCCGGCCAGAATCTCCCGCACCAAGGCATCGAACGATAGGCAAGAGGCGCGCACGGCATAGGTCGTCAAAATCAGGAAAGCCTCTCCAGGTTCAAGCAGGCGTTCGCTGGTGCGCAACAGATCGGGCAGATCCTGGAACAGGTGCCACACCTCGCCCCCCGGACCACGACCGAACTTGGGCGGGTCCAGCATCAGGCCATGATAGGTCCGTCCGCGGCGCGCCTCGCGGGCGGCGAACGCGCGGGCATCTTCAAGGATCCAGCGGATCGGGGCCTTTTCCAGGCCGGCGGAAGACTGGTTCAGGCGCGCCCAGGCGATGGCTTGGCGCGAGGCTTCCACATGGGTCACCTCCGCCCCCGCCGCGGCGGCCAGAACGGATGCAACGCCGGTATGGCCGAAAAGATTCAGAAGGCGTGGCTTTTGCCCACCCAGCCCCCGAATCCGGCGGATCATCCATTGCCAATGTGGATACTGTTCGGGAAAGATCCCAAGATGGCAGAAGGAACCAAACCGGCAGGTCATAGGTAGACCGTCGATGACCATGGGCCAACTTTCGGGCGGAGCGCCCTGCAAACGCCAGCGGCCCTTTTCACCGTCCCCGGCACTTTCGAAAAAACCATCCGCCCCCTGCCAGAGTGTCGCCTCCAGACGCGGTGACCACAAGGCCTGCGGCTCGGGCCGATCGACCGTCACGCGCCCGAACCGTTCCAGCTTGCGCCCATGCCCGGAATCCAGCAGGGTGTATTCCGGTAGGTTCTCTGTGACGGCTAAATGAATCGCAGGAAAGGGAGGAAGGGCATCCCCCTCCCCCGAGTGTGGGTCCGCTGTCTCACCGCGCATAAGCGGCATCTTCAATGAAAAGCTGCACCTCATTGCGCCCCTGCCAAACGTCATGGTGCAATGTTCCCGCCACGTGCATCAAAGTCCCGTTGTTGGCCAGCAGCGCATAGCCGAGATCGGAATCGGCGCTGCGGAAGGCGATGGCTTTCAGGCGGCTGCCGGTGGTGCCGACCAGCATGCAGCGCACATGTCCCATGCCAACGACTTCCGGCCGCACAACCCGCACGTTGGCAAGGGCAAAGCGCGGTTCGGGATTGCCGGAACCAAACGGTCCCAACTGGCGCAGGGACTGGACCAGGGAAAGCGTGGCACCGGCAGGTTCCATCGCGCCTTCCAACCGTAACGTGGGCGTCACTTCTGAAACGTCCGTCGTCAACAGATGCTCCACCAGGAAGTCGCGAAAGGCCAGCAGGTTCTCCAGCCGGACCGTGAAACCGGCCGCCATGGCGTGACCGCCCCCAGCCTCCAGCAGTCCTTCCGCCCGTGCCGCCAGAACGGCGGCCCCAAGATCGATGCCGGGCACCGAGCGGCCCGAGCCTTTGGCCACGTCCCCGTCAACGGCGAAGACACACGCTGGGCGGTTGTACCGTTCCTTCAAACGTCCGGCGACGATGCCGATGACCCCCGGATGCCACTGCCGCCCGGCGACGAAGATCATGGGGGTTTTGGCCTGCTCCTCGATTTGCTCCATCACCGCCAGCAGCACCTGTCCCTCGATTTCCTGACGGTCATGATTGTGGCCGTCGAGCAAACGGGCCAGTGTCAGGGCTTCCTCCGGGTCGTGGGTCGAAAGCAGCCGGGCGCCCAGATCGGCTTGTCCGACCCGTCCCCCGGCGTTGACCCGTGGCCCCAACAGGAATCCCAGATGCCAGGCATCGGGGCGTTCCTGCATGCCGGCCACTTCGGCCAGGGCGTTGAGTCCGGCGTTGCCGCGCCGGGCCATGACTTTCAACCCCTGCGTCACCATGGCGCGATTGACCCCGGTCAGCGGCACCATGTCGCAAATGGTGCCGAGCGCCACGAGATCCAGCCACTGCATCGGATCGGGTGCCGTTCTGTCCTGGAGATACCAGCCGCTTTCGCGCAACGCCCGGTTGGTGGCAACCGTCACCAGAAAAGCCACTCCCACCGCCGCCAGATGTCCGTGGGGGCTGGTTTCATCGACCCGGTTGGGGTTGACGACGGCCACCGCCTGGGGCAAATGGTGCTCTGCCTTGTGATGGTCCACCACCACCACGTCCAGGCCGGCGGTGGCCGCCGCGGCCAGGGGATCGAAGGCCGAAGTCCCGCAATCGACCGTCACCACCACCCTCGCCCCTTCTTCCCGCAACTTCAAAAGTGCCGCGGTATTGGGACCATAGCCTTCATCGATACGGTCGGGCACATAAAGGATGGCCCGACCGCCGGCGGCTTCGATGAAACGTTTCATCAAGGCGGCGGAGGTGGCGCCGTCCACGTCGTAATCGCCGAACACGGCGATCGTCTCGGCTCCCATGATGGCCTTGGACAGCCGGGCGGCTGCGCGGTCCATGTCTTTCAGATGAAAAGGATCGGGCAGATAATGCCGCAACGTTGGCGTCAGATGGGCCTCCACCGGCTGCAATCGCCCCTTCCTCGGCCGCGTCACACAACCACTGCCGCCCGCTGATGGAGCAGGCAACCCCAAGAAGCGTCATGTTCTCGCCCCGCCCCATGGAATCAGTCGTCATGCGATCCATGGTCAGCCTTACGGGTGGAGTACGGATGGTCCCGATTAATGCGTATCCATTCCGACATAACGACGGTTCCTTTGTTCCTGCCTTTTTTCCATTATGGCAGATCTGGCAAAGGATAGCATAAGGAATCGAGGGGAGTGTGGGGGGAGGCCGCGCCTCCCCCCACACTCCCCTCGATTCCTTTGGCTGCCGGCGTTGGGGGGCATAAAAAAACCCTCCCCCGATGCGGGGGAGGATTGAAAGAACGATCCCAATCCAGAAGTGCATCTTGGCGGTAATCTGCCCCGTATGCCCAAGGTAGTTGGACTTGAAGTCGGCGTCGTATTCGGCCCCCAGGGTCCAGCGTGAGTCGGGGCTGATGAAGGCCAGACCCAGACCAACGGTGCCACCCAGTTCCGCCACGTCGGCGCCGGTCATCTTGAACGAAGCGCCCCCACCGGTGAAGGTGTTGGTGGAAGTGCCTTTGTCGCTGGCGAAGTCATAGGTCATGCCGGCCCGTAGGATCGGCTTGAGGGTGCCGCCGTTGGCCGCCTTGATATGGGTGTGGTACCGCACGCCCAGAATGCCGAGGGCGATATCGGTGCTCTCGACGTTGACCTTCATGGGGAAAGCGGAGCCGGAGCGATTGCTGGTTTCGGTGTAGGTTTCCCCGGACACGTGGGTGTAGTGGAGACCGACGTGGGGGGTGATGACATGGCCGTTCATGGTGATGGGCATGCCGCTGCCCAGCTTCAAGGTGAACTGATCTGCGTTGTAATCGCCGGAGATCGTTTCGTTTAGGCCGCCGAAGGTCAGCCTACGCGCGGTAGTGATGGCGTTGCGGCTATACCCGGTCATGCCTTCCACATACCACCGGTCGGCGGTGTAGTCGCCATACAGGGACACCTGCCAACTATCGATATCGGTGTTGGTTTTGCCCGCGTCCTTGGCATCCACATCGGTGTTGGCATAGCCGGCGGCCACGCCCAGGCGCACGGTGTTGAACACCACCGCATCCACGCCGGCGAGAGGAACCCATAGGTGGCGGAGTTAAAGCCTGAAACGCCGTTCCGGGTACCCTGATTGCCCTGATGGGTATAGGGCTTGATCCACACCGATTTGTTCAGGCCCGTGCTGCCGCCGGCGAACCCCGTGGCCGCGGCGGAGTCGGCCCCCTCGCGCAGGCTGGCAAGACGCGCGCCCATGATGTTGGTGGTTTGGGTGGAACTGTTGCCCACCACGGTGGCGGCGGCGCCCCCGGGATTGGCCGGCCCCGCCACTTGCTCGCCCGCCGTTTGCAGCGCGGCGGTGGAGGTGTCGGCGGCGGTGAGAAGGGCGGCGAACCCGGTATCATCGCCTTTCGCGCTCGCCGCGGTCAGGGCCTGCGGCAGAATGGTCCGCGCCGGGCCGGTCACGTTCGTGGGGGTTTTGTACACGACCGTGATCACGAGGTTGTCGGCATCGGAGAGGTCCTCGTCGAGCTGCAAGTCGATCAAGGCGCTGTCCACCAGCTCGATCTTTCCATCCGCCACGGTATCCGCCACGGCGGCCTCAAGGTCAGTTCCAGTTGCTGCGGTGCTCTTCAAAACCCGGATCGTTGAACCGTTGGCGATGGCCTTGGTGTTGGCATCAAGCCCAACTTTCAACCCACCGGTGATCGTAATGCCACCGGCAGCGTTAGAAGCCGTCACGATCGCGTCGTCGTCGGTGGCGCTATCATTATCGGGATTGGTGGGGTCGAAGGTTGATGTTTTCTTGATATTGAAGGTGACAACCCTGTCATCACCCGCGGCACCCACGGTAACGGCCGTCGCTGCGGCAGCCTTTGCATCGATCCGCGAGGCGAGGACGATGGTCGAGTCTTTATTGGCGCCGATAGTCACCAGATCCGTAGCAGTCCCATCGCCCAACGTATGCACATCGTCTGCCGCCGCGTTGCCAAAGGTCACCGTGCCGTCGATATCGGTGGTGCCCCCCACCATCAACATCTTATTGAAGGTTGCCGTGCCGGTGCCCGTTGTGCTGCCGATGGTCAAGTCGCCGCCCAATTCCACTTCGCCGTTGAAAGTGGCCGTCGCCTTGTTTTTGATGGTCAAGATGCTGATGGAGTCGCGCGCAGTGCCGGAAGCACCAGTGTTAGTCGCGTCGCCGATATCACTTGCAAAAGTGACGTTCGACGCATTGGTGGCGTCGCCGATCTCGATCGTACCTTCGTTGTCAGAACCACCGGCAATGGTGCCCGTGAAGGTTTGCGCCGAGGTCCCGTTGAAGACGAGGATAGCTTGGCCGGTGGTTCCGTCAGCCAGCACGATTCCCGCCGTTGCCGTGTTGGTCGCGCCGTTCAAGGTCAGGGTTGCATCGGCAGCGGCGTCAGTTGCACCACCCGCAACCGTCACAAGACCCGTGAACGCGGCATTGCCCGTGACCGTAAGGATTGTGATGCCACCAGTACCAGAAGCACCAGTACTGCCAGTAATAGTGGTTGTGCCCCCAACGGTCAAGGCGCCCCCAATGGTCAAGGCGTTGGTTTTAGCAGTCACGCTCGCATTGGTCATCTCCAAATTGCCCCCAGTGGAGACAGCACCGGTTACAGTGGTCGTGATGCTCTCCTCGTCAACGGCTAGCGCCTGCGTGATGTCGCCGGCACCAGTCATGACGATGGAACCGATCGTAACGTCAACAGCGCCGTCGGTACTGTTAATGATGACCGAGCCATTCGATGAACTCGTAATGGCGCCAATCGTCGTGACACCAGTTTCGGATCCATTAATTGTCAAGGTATTCGCGCCAAGGATAACATTATCACCCGAACTGGGTGTTGCCACCATTCCGTTACCTACTGTCTAATTGCATAAATATTTGCTATTAATCTGCGCTTCTCTGGTGTATGGTTTTGGGCAGGAGGTGAGCCATGTCCAGGAAAGCCAAGAGCAT